>JAZBPC010000217.1:0-22759 GCA_036351455.1 Desulfuromusa sp. | reverse complement strand
GTGCTACATTTTCATCTCCAACCTTATCCCCTTTTTTGTTGAATAGACTTTAAATAGCAGGGGTTATTTATGCTCAAACGCGTTCGCCAGACAAGGAAGGCCTTAGACGACAACACCGAATCCTTTAGAGCATTACGAAACAGCGAATACTGGCAATTCCTACCAGAGAAAACCAAGGCAAATATTTTAATTCTAATCGGCGAAAATAGGCCGAGCGAGTCAAAACAATGGATGTGGTCGAATAATAATAAAGTCCTCAATTGAGAAGTTAATTGGCTCTCGGCTTGTGTTTGGGGCCATTTTTTTATCTCTGTGCCTGTTTGTTGCTCGCGGTCCTGCATCAGGATATGTTGCAAAACTTAGGGGTGGTGGTTGGTAAACCACCCAATTCCCAAAATGATGAAAAAATCAAAAACGCCTATTTGTGCAAATTGACGGATCAGGCAACATCAACCATACCAAAACGAAAATTGCAAGTTGTGATAATCGCGACCTTGGCTCTTGTGGTGGGGAGCCTAGAATGCCCTTGATGTTGTGTTATCAGTTTTGATGCTACTTTTGAAATGCGGAAATGCTGATCGGACGGTGATTCTCTGCCGGTTCTGAATTTCCATGGTTGTGAGGCAGGCAAATCTCTTGCCACCATGCATCGGTTCAGTCTTTTAATTGTCTGATATAGTATTGACTCGACCAAAACTTCACAGCTTATGAATATCTAGCAAAGGCAGAATTAAGCTATCCTGGAACTGCTCTTTCCTCTAGGAAAACAGAACGTTCCGCCAAGAGGGGAACACAGAATATCAGGAGATAACAATGGACGATTCACAGTTGAAACTACTCGTTGATTTGCATAAGCCTGCGACCAGGCAGGGCCCAGGTGGAGAAATTGAAACACGACGGGCGCTGGAACTGGCCGGACTTGACCACTTGCGACCTTTAAAAATTGCTGATATCGGCTGTGGTACGGGCGCGTCAACAATCCAGCTTGCCAAAGAACTGAATGCCGAAATCACTGCTGTGGATTTTCTCGCGGAGTTTCTCGACGAGCTGAAATCCAGAGCGCACGTTCACGGCGTGGCAGACAAAATCACTACGCTGAACAGTTCCATGGAAAACCTGCCATTTGCAGAACAGGAGTTTGACGTGATTTGGTCCGAAGGGGCCATTTATAATATCGGCTTTGAGGCTGGGGTCTCCGCCTGGAGTCGATTTCTAAAGCCAGGAGGCAAGCTCGTCGTTTCCGAAATAACTTGGCTCAGTGCTACGAGACCTCAAGACCTTCAGGCCCATTGGGAAAGGGAATATCCAGAAGTTGATGTTGCTTCAGCCAAAATCGGGATTCTTGAGCGCCATGGCTACTGCCCCGAGGCATATTTCATTCTGCCGGAGCATTGCTGGCTTGATAATTACTATCGTCCTATGCAGATCCGTTTCGATGACTTTCTTCGGCAGTACGGGCAAAGCAAAGAGGCAGTGACTATAGTTGAAGCAGAAAAAAGTGAAATCGGCCTCTATGAAAAAAATAAAGCCTTCTATAGCTATGGCGTGTATGTGGCAAAAAAGATAGTAACCTAAAACTCCAGCAGTGCCTGGGTTTCTCCATTTCTACGTCTCGAAATTCATCGTGACTTAAATTGAAACTGCTGAATTTTTTCCAGCGGTTTTCACGTTTCATGACTCCTATATCTGCAACCCTTCTGCTCTGACTCAATACTCATTTCCAGAACTGATGCCCTGATTTTTGATAAGCAGATTACGTCCGATATCTCCTAAGGTCAGGCAGGGTGTAGTCGGACAACATGCAGTAAAGCCACCTCAGTGCGCATGTGCAGGCTGGAGCCCGTATTATTCTGGTGAGTTTTTGGTGAATCCTTAGTATGCGATTTTCCTAATTTTGCATTACTCCCTGATTGATGCCTTTTTGTTGCAGCATGAAATAAGGCCCGCACCGTCTGGTAGCTCAGGGCATAGTCGCTCGATACGCTAAGAGCACGCGCATCAGCGTTGCTTATGGGAGCGCACAAGAACGCTATGCTCATATTCAAGGAACCGATTTAGTTCACCAATGCCAGAGTTCAAAAGTTTTTTTATGCCAATACAATAACCGAGAGACAATTCGGCGAAACTATGCGCTTTTTCCAAAGCAATTTGGTCAAGGGACCTCTTTGGGACAACTTCATCCACAAGCCCCAACTCATGGGCCCGAGATGCAGAGATTTCATCACGAGAAAGTAGCAACTCGAAAGCCGTAGCTCTACCCAGAATCTTTGAAAGAAAATACACGCATCCCCCGGTTGGAATTACATTGAGATCAACATTTGGGTTTTGGTAGATAGTGTTTTCTGAGATGATCCGATAGTCACAAGCGAGACCGACATTCAAGTGAAGGAGGAGTACATTCCCGCTGTCGGCATGGACAATGACTTTATTTAGTTCAGTAAGGATCTGGGTGAGCTGACAGAGTGCGTTGTATTTTCGATTGAAAGCTTGGATGTCGGCAGCGCATGAGATCTTGTTACGGTAAAAATTGATATATTCTTGACACCTCATTTTCACGGGAGCACTTTTAATAAGCAACACTTTGATCTCATCATGCTGAGACAAGAGCTCAAGGAAATCAAATAAATCTTTTTTCTCCTTTAAGTCAGTGACATATAGAAGGGGCTTTTCTTTAAACGTAAGAATACAAACACTCCCCTCAACTTCTGCGGAAAAGATAGTATGGTCTATGGTCAAAGCAGCCATATTTTTCATCATGTCCTCCTTTGGAAAACAAGGCCATTCTGCCGGCGCAGTGGCTTTTAGATTGTCTGAGTTTGACTTCTGTGAAGATTTTTATCCCGCACATACTGGTCCTTCAATTCCTAAAAAGCTCTATATTGCTTAAGTGGATGTTTTGCCCTTTTCCCCTCAGTTTATCCACTTAAGTGCATCATCTTCTTCTCTAAAAAGTTTCAAACGATAGCCTCGATTGCATAGGACTTTTTCAACAATGCGGTGCTTAGTTTCGTCTTCCGCAAACAGGATTGCTGTGCTGTAGTTTCTAACGACCCCGCTGGCAGCAATTTTGCTTCCTAACTGGTACATGTCAGAAAACCTGTCAACAACACGTACGTCACGCACATCGCAGAGTATCCGAGGGCACGTAAAGTAGTCTGCAGTCAGACGTAAGTTCTTCATTATTGATTCCACTTCGTTAAGTCCGTGAATAGTTCCAAAAAAATCAATACGAATAACATCATGCTCTTCAACATGTGTGATTAAGTAATTCATCTTCAATCTCCCTGTTTATCCGTTAGAAAGCTTAGAGCACGTTTATGGTTTGTGTATAATTTCTCCTTGCGTACGGTTTGTTTTTCTTATGCCATTTTTGCAATCGTTTTACGAAAGCGGGTTAATGACATGAGGAATAAGATTGTTCCTATCAGGAAAAGAAAAATAAACTGTGCCCAGACGACAGAAAGTCCTGCGCCACGGTAAAGAATTGCTTGCGCCAGCATAACAAAATGAGTATTTGGTGCGGCCTGCATCACAAATTGCACGAAGTCCGGCATGCTTTCGCGTGGGGTGACACTGCCTGAAAGGATTTGCATTGGCAGCAGAAACAGCATCAGCAATAAACCAAACTGCGGCATTGAGCGGGCAAGAGTCCCGAGATAAATTCCTAACGAGGTTGTTGCAAATAGATGCAGTGTGGTCCCGACTAAAAATAATGCGATGGATCCTTCAATCGGTACCGCAAGTACTCCCTGAATAACAAAAACTAGTGAACAGGCAGAGGCACTTAGCACCACCAGCGCCATGGACCACACTTTTCCTGCCATGATCTCGAATGGAGTCACCGGCATCACCAGTAAGTGCTCGACGGTACCATGTTCGCGCTCGCGGATCAGTGCTGCGCCGGTGAGAACAATGGAGAGCATGGTAATGTTGTTGATCACCTCCATTAGACCTCCAAACCACGATTTGTTCAGTTCGGGATTGAATCGAGCGCGGAGAACCAGATCAACACTTGGGGTCAGGTCTGCCCGATACCCTTGCAGGAATGTCATGACCTCACTATCGATGATTCTCTGAATATAACCACTGCCGGTGAATGCCTGAGTCATCCGGGTCGCATCCACGTTCAGCTGAATTATTGGTCTGCGCCCGGCTAGCACATCTTTCTGGAAGCTGGGGGGGATGTTGAGAGCAAAGGTGTCAATGCCTGCATCCATCCGAACGTCCATTTCCGACTGAGTGATCAGTACGGGCTTGACAAAATGTGGTGGATAAAAAGCATCAATAATATGGATGGAAAGTTGTGAACGATCCTCGTCAACAATGGCGATGGGAGCGTTGTTTAAGGCCTCTGGCATTGCCAATGCTGCTGTGTAAATAGAGTACGAGAAAGCATAAATGATCAACACAACCATTATGGGATCACGTAGTAAACTCCGTAGTTCTTTGATGCCGAGATGTAAGATATTAGCAACGTGCATAGGTCAATGATCCTGTTTTTTGAGCAGTATTGCTCCCAAGGCAATCAGTATTGGCACGGCTAGTATCAGGGGGGTAAAAGCGCTATAGAGGTCTGAAAAGCTAAGCCCTTTTGAGAAAGTGCCACGGGCAATAACTAAAAAATGGGTGGTCGGGAAATATCTGCCAATAAGAGCTCCCGCACCTTCAAGAGAAGAAACGGGTTCGACCATCCCGGAAAACTGGACTGCAGGAAGTAGGGTCAATATCGCCGTGCTGAACAAAGCCGCGACCTGACTGCGCATGAAGGTCGATATCACCAGTCCGATGGCGGTGGAAGTGATTACATACAGCAATGCTGCAAAAGCTAGAGCAGGAAAACTTCCCTTAAGCGGGACTCGGAAGACAAATAGAGCCAGCGCAGTGAGCAGTAGAAAATTCAGCATGGCCAGCCCGATATATGGGATTTGTTTGCCCAGCAGGAATTCCAGCTTTGTCACGGGAGTGACATAGAGATTGACGATGGAGCCCAGTTCTTTTTCTCGGACTACTGACAGCGCACTAAGCATTGCAGGGATCATAATTAATAATAGTGGAATAACCGCTGGAACCATTGCCGGTAGGCTTTTAACGTCTGGATTATAACGAAATCTAGTCTCAATTTTAGCCATTCCAACAGCCGTCTCGTTGCCAAGTTTGTGGTTTGTCCAGTTCGCCAACCAGAGCGAGTGCATTCCCTGCACATAACCACGTACCGTTTCTGCACGGGTAGGCATTGCGCCATCGATCCAGGCACCGATAGCTACTGGAGTGCCTCGCTTTAGGTCGCGGGCAAACCCGGGTGGAATTTCAATTGCCAAACTAATTTCACCAGCCCGCATGCGCTGGTCCAGGTCGCTGTAGTCTTTGATCGGTGGCCGTTCGCTGAAGTATCGTGATCCAGACAGGTTCAGCAGATAGTCGCGGCTCATAGTGGTCTGATCACGGTCCAGCACCGCGAAAGAGAGATCCTCTACATCTAAGGTAAGACCATAGCCCATGACAATCATCAAAATCATGCTTCCCAGCATGGCTAGGGTTAGCCTGACTGGATCTCGCCTCAGTTCAAGCCCTTCTCGGCGTGTGTAGCTGAACAGGCGGCGCAGGCTAAAAATGCTTTGTTGCGTGTCGGGGCGGAAGGAATCTGTTTTGTTCGTAGTGGCACCGTTTCCCCCTTCAGTTGTTTCATGCCCAGCTATTTCTTCTTTTGTCGCGTCTTCCAAATGACTTATGAAGGCTTCTTCAAGCGAGTTTGCTTCACGTGCAGCAATCAAGGCCTTCGGGGCATCGCTGGCTAACACTCGTCCAGCATGCATTAAAGAGATTCTGTCGCAGCGCTCGGCCTCGTTCATGAAATGGGTCGAAATAAATATGGTGACCTTGTCTTTGCGCGCCAGATCAATAATAATCTGCCAGAAGGAATCACGCGCCACCGGGTCAACTCCAGAGGTTGGTTCATCAAGAATCAACATCTCAGGATCGTGGATCATTGCCACGGCCAGTGACAGTCGTTGCCGCTGGCCTAGAGGAAGGGTGTTAGGCAGGTTGTCCATAACCTCGCTAAGGCCAAAACGCTGGGCCATCTCTTTCACTCGCGGCGAGATCCTCTCTTCTGACATACTGAACAGACGGGCATGTAGAACAAGATTTTGTTGAACCGTCAACTCACTGTAGAGGGAAAAGGATTGAGTCATGTAGCCGACTCGCCGACGAGTATCGATATCATGCGGGTCTACTGGATTACCAAATAGCCATGCTTCCCCTTCGCTCGCGGGCAACAAGCCTGTTAACATTTTCATCGTGGTTGTTTTGCCGCATCCATTCGATCCCAAAAAACCGAAAATTTCACCCCGCCTGATATTAAAACTTACGTGATCTACGGCCATAAAATCACCAAAATGCATCGTCAGATTTTTAGCTTCAATGGCTGTAGTTCCTGTGTTCTCTGGCTCACGCGGAGGGATTTTGACCGGCTGGTAGCGATCACTTAGCGACTGAGGAAGAAGAGCGATGAACGCGTTTTCTAAAGTATCGGTGCCGGTCTGTCGGAGTAATTCCTGAGGGCTGCCGGCGGTGAGGACTTGACCGGCATTCATTACTACCAGCCAGTCGAAGCAAGAGGCCTCTTCCATGTAGGCGGTTGCAACGAGCACGCTCATACCTTGCCGATTCGAACGGATTCGTTCAATCAATTCCCAGAACTGACGACGTGACAATGGATCAACCCCGGTTGTTGGTTCGTCAAGAATCAATAAATCCGGGTCGTGAATCAACGCACAGCAAAGGCCGAGTTTCTGCTTCATCCCTCCGGAAAGCTTACCGGCTGAACGATCGGCAAAGGGAGCCAACCCTGTTGCCAAAAGCAATTCAGCGATTCGGTATTCACGCTCATGACGACTTTGGCCAAACAGCCTGGCAAAAAAATCAACGTTTTCAAAAACCGATAGTGTTGGGTAGAGGTTTTTCCCGAGCCCTTGCGGCATATAGGCCACACGCGGGCAAACTGTTCGGCGGTGGTGTTTGTCGGCCATGCTGCCATCAAGAACTTCAACCATACCCGTTTGAACTGCCCTGGAGCCCGCAATCAGAGAGAATAGACTCGACTTCCCTACACCATCTGGGCCAATGATGCCAACCATGCGACCAGGCGGAAGCATTAGATTGATATTCTCAAGCGCATTGGTCTTGCCATAATACAAACTGACATTGCTGAGTTTGACCACTGCTGAGAGGTCCTTTGTTTTCAAGTTATTATGCTTAACCTTGCTCATTGCGGCAGCTTTACTTGCAAGTGGGGGGGCCATTGTTCGGTAGCATTCAACCGGATATGGGCCATCCCCGGTAATCCCGTTTTGACTTGTGCGATATGCTTTTTGAGTAAATCAACGGGAATCTGTGCCCGGATGCGAAACATCAGCTTTTCTCTTTCAATGGCTGTTTCCACTGTTTTAGGAGTAAACTGTGCGTTATCAGAAACAAAGGAAATATGCGCTGGAATGACATACTGAGGGACAGCATCAAGGATCAACCGAACTTCAGTGCCGATTGCAACTCGACCGGCCATTGTTGTTGGCAAGAAAAACGTCATGTAAACATCACTCAGGTCAACGATACTTAGTACTCGCCCCCCCACACCGAGAATTTCCCCCGGTTGAGTAATGCGATACTGCACCCGCCCATCGCGAGGAGAAATTAGACTGCTATCTAAAATGTCTGCCTGGATACGTTCAACCGAGGCCTGTGCTGCCTCAACGGAGGATTTTTGCCATTCGATCTGAGAACGAGCCGTTGTGATATTCGCTTCAGCCGCAGCTACTTGCGCACGTGCGGTCCCCAACGCTGCCAATGCTGCTTGCACTTTATCATTGTTGTCATCTGCCTGCTCTTGTGACACAGCTCCTTCTGTAAGAAGTTCGGAAGTACGAGCCGCGTGTTTACGCGAATTGTTGAGCTCCACTTCTCGCAATTTGACAAGTGCCAACGCGGCTTTTTTTTCGCTTTTGCGCAGGATCAATTGGCTGCTGGCGGTCGCAACTGAGTATTGCGCTTGTTTGAGTTGCGCTTTAGCCTGTCTTAGCTGCGCATCTAGAACAGCAGTATCCATAATAGCGACAACCTGACCGGATGCGATAAATTCCCCTTCTCGCACAAAGATATCCTTTAAGCGGCCTGCTGTTTTTGTCGCTATGTCAATCTCCACGGCTTCAATGCGCCCATTACTGCTGGCAAAATTGTTTTCCTTGCCTTTCATTTCTATCTTTTGCCAAGTAGTGAAGCTGACGATTCCTAGTAGTAATATTCCGAGACCTCTGAGTATCCAGGCTTTTTGCTGTTTCGTCATGGCAGTCCTCTCTCAACAGTGACTAGGGCCCTACGAAGTGTTCGTTGTTTCTTTAGTCTGTTTTTACTCGTTTAACCCGACTTCTTCTCTACTCAGCAAAGGAATGGAGAACTTACTGAGCGAAATAATAAGTTAGATTTATTGCGCCATAATGTGTTTGCTTTGGCTGACCCTCAAACTCTTTAGACCGAAACATATCGCAGATGGAAATTCGGAAATTTTTGTAATGGAAGGCGATTCCAATTTGTAGGTCAGCGACGAAGGTTTTTTTATTGACACTATGGCTGTTACGAAAAGTATTACCGTCGAGAAAAATATTTCGGACAATTGCTCGGCCTTCAGCCCCTGCAAAGGCATACCAACTGAAGTTTGAAAAAGGTTTAAAAGCAGGTAACCCTGGAAGCCCGGGGCTGATTGTTGGCGGTCCTATGTCGTTTCCTAAGTGGGTTCCGCAGCGCACCATAAAACCGTTTGACGCATAGACGTATATATTTCCTAGAGTGCCCCCTCCGTGATAGCTAAGTTCGGTTTGCAGTGTTTTTTGAAGGTTAAATATTTGACGATACTTACGTATGTAAGTAAAAATCACTCCTGGTTCATCATGAAGTTGGCTATCCCAGCCTTGAGGAACGTCTACACCGATAAGCTTATGAAAATCTCTCTGTGTTTCTTTTGCCAAAGAGCTTGGGCCGATCATTCCAAAAGCCAAACCAAAACCATTGAACCAGTCGCTATTGCCTTTGCCCTTGAATAGATGGGCAGTGCCAGTTTGCAAATAAGCCCAACCGGCGTATGGCCTATCATTTGTCATTGGGTTGCGTGCTTCAGTGTCTTCTGGAGTAAAGATTTTTTGGCCAAGAGAAAAACTATAGATACTGACTTCTGATGAACGATAGAATGGCAAGGTGTCGATTATTTTTTTGACAAAAAAGGGCGCATCTCCTGTAGAAGAAAAGCTGATTTGTGTGCCATGAGTATAGAAAGAATCATTGCCACTGGTGAACGAATCGTTTTCTAATTGAAACCCCCAAAACTTTGTTTCGGGGTGAGCTGCTTGTAACTCAATTGGCATCATCATTGTGACTAGCAGAAAAATAAATTTTTTCATCCCGTATCATTTCTATAAAAGAAAAATCAATACCGCATACATACATTGTTGCATGTATAATTATATACAGGCTTCACACATTTTCCACTAGGCACGAGGATAAAATGGCGAGAAAAACCAAAGAAGAAGCGGAGCGCACTTATCATGCATTGCTAGATGCTGCGACTAAATTGTTTATCAGGCAGGGGGTTGCCAAGACGACTCTCAATCAAATTGCCTCTGAGGCTGGGATGACAAGGGGGGCAATCTATTGGCATTTCAATAATAAAGATGCTGTAATTCAGGCTCTTTGGGAGCGCAATGATGAAAAACTTCGTCTGCCGCTTAGTACAATGCTTTCGAATCTATCTCAACCTTACCCTGCCCAAGATTTCTGTGCCGCAGTTAAGAACTTATTGCACAACATTGTGCTCGAACCTGAACTAGGGCAAACGTTTCGTATTATTCTGCACAGTGTTGAATTTACTGACGAAGAAACAGAAATCCAGCGGTTTCTTAATGGCAAATGGCTGGAATTTTATTCAATTATCGAGGATGGCTTCATTGCATTAAAGCAACACAAAGCTTTACGGACTGATTTAGCCCCTGATCTCTTGACCCATAGTCTGATGAGCTATATCCACGGCTTGATCCACAGTTATTTAACCCCGAGAAATCATAAATTAGACTTGCAAAAGGAAGGAGATCGGTTGATTGATATTTTCTTGAACGCTGTAATCATAGATCAAGGCCCCCGAATAGATTCTAACCGGACGAAGACCAAGATTAGCAAGAATTACGATTAGTCTTCATCCACATACTTAAAAGAAGTAGATATGGGCTTTATTTGGGACTGACTTATCGATGGCCTTAATGGTCGTTCCCGGATTGTCCTTGTCTCGATCCGGATTCTGAATTTACTATCTTTGAGTAGTTTACGATAAATCCTTCCCCTTGCTCTTGACAGCATCCTGGAAAATCCACATAATGGACTGAATGATCACTCCGAAGAGGTGAAAGATGGCTAAAAAAGAAACAGACAAGCGTGAGGCGATCCTACAGGCGTCCTTGGAAATTTTTGCTGAGAACGGTTTTCACAGTTCTCCAACTTCCGAGATATCACGACGTGCCAGTGTTGGAACGGGAACGATCTATCGTTATTTTGAAAGTAAAGATGCTTTGATTGAGGCATTATATGAGGAAATTGATGGTCGTTTGAGACCGGTAACAAGCGAAGGGATTGATCTGGAAGCGCCTGTTCGTGAGAATGTTTTGGGAATTATTGGCCGGATTTTCCGTTTTCTGCTCGCCAACCCCCATGAGTTCAAGTTTCTCGAACAATATTACTTTTCACCATATGGAGTTGCTAAAAAGAGCTCAGATAAAGAATCCTCTGATCGCCCAATTATTAACATCTTGCATCGAGGAGTTGAGCAGCAGATTATAAAGGACCTGCCAAGTGAAATCCTCTTTGGACTTTGTTTCGGACCCGTTGTTTTTCTCGCTCGCGATCAATTGTATGGCTACTTTGAGTTGTCTAACGAAATGGTAGAGGCTGTGCTAGAGTCTTGCTGGGATAGCATTAAGTTGTAAGGTTCTTAACGTAAAGGGCTTTGGCCTAGAAAAAGTATAACCTTCATCTATCCAAAAACGGAGCGAGTATTCACTCAGCGAGACAAGAAACTTTTGCTAACAGGATCTATTTAGTTCGCATGGGGTGACCGGTCACTCCATGCGTGGAAGGATTATCAATGACTAAAAATAATCAAGAACAAAGTTCATGCTCTGTTGTTGAGCGAGATGTTGCAGCTAACAACCGACATGCCAAAATCGGTATTTTGGCGTTGGTCTTGGCAGTGGTTGTTTCCGGGGGCGTTGGGTTGGTAGCTGGACCAAAACTGCTTGCGTCAGAAACAAAAGAACAGAAAGCAACTTCACCTAGACCTGCGATGCCAGTTGAAACCACTGAAGTCCGGGTTGCTGATAGCGTTCGTCAATTGATAGCGGTCGGTACCTTGCATTCTCAAGAGTCGGTTGTGATTGCTGCTGAGATTGCCGGTCGGATTGAAAAGATCGGATTCTCTGAAGGTGAGGACGTCAAACACAATAAAGAGTTATTCCAACTCGACAGAGCTGTGCTTCAAGCTGAACTGGATCGGGCGGTTGCAAGCCGGAATTTGAGCAAATCAAACTACCAGCGAGCTGAAAACCTACTCAAAGACCATGCGATCTCACAGCAAGAGCGGGATGAAGCTTACGCAAAATGGCAGCTTGACGAAGCAAACGTCCGTCTTGGCAAGGCCCGGTTGGACAAAACGATTATCAAGGCTCCATTTTCAGGAACCCTTGGCTTGCGGCATGTCAGTCCAGGGGACTACATCCAGCAGGGGCAACCGCTGGTAAACCTGGAAGCGACGCATCAGTTGAAGGTTGAATTCTCGATACCTGAAAAGCATATCTCTGAAGTTAAGACAGGCCAGACGATCATGTTGACGTCCGATGCCTACCCTGACCAGGATTTTAGTGCTGAAGTTTACGCGATAAATCCACAGGTTAATGAACAGAGTAGGAGTCTGGTGGTGCGTGGTCTGCTCGACAATTCAGAGCGTAGATTGTTTCCGGGGCAGTTTGTCAAAGTACAATTGAGCACCTCGACCAAATCCAATGCCCTGTTCATTCCGGAGCAGGCGCTGATTCCGCAGCCTAAAACCAAACTGGTGTTTAAAGTCGTTGAAGGAAAGGCGCAGATGGTTCCAGTGGTTACCGGTACCCGGCTAAGGGGCTGGATTGAAATTGTTAGTGGTCTTTCTGCTGGTGATGTGGTCGTCACCGGTGGACATCAAAAAATTGGTCCAGGTAGCCCTGTGCACGCACTTCCGGCTGATCCTGCTCTATTTGCGAAAATTTAAGTCTCGTGCCCCGGTCCTTTCTGATTTGGGAAGAGCCCTCCCCCCCCATTCTCGACTCAAAGAAGAAGGGCTGGGGCATGAGTGAAAATACAGGAATAAAGCATGAAAATTTCAGAAACTAGCGTTAAGCGACCAGTGCTGGCAACGGTGATGAGCCTATTGATCGTTTTGATCGGCTTGGTCGCCTACGATCGTCTGTCTGTGCGGGAATATCCGAATATTGATGAACCAACTGTTTCGGTTGTTACCGTCTATCAGGGGGCCAGCCCGGAGATCATTGAAACCGAGGTAACAACTATCATCGAGGATAGCCTCTCGGGGATCGAGGGGATCAAAACCATTACCTCACAGAGCAAACAGGAACAAAGTCAGATCAGTATCGTCTTCAAGATGGAACGTAACGCTGATGATGCCGCTGCTGAGGTTCGGGACCGTGTCGGCCGGGTGCGTGCAGACCTGCCCCTTGATATTGAGGAGCCGGTCATCGCCAAGGTCGAAGCCGATGCCTCGCCAATTATTTATATGGCCTTTTCCAGCGACAAGCACAGCAGCGAAGAGGTTACAGATTATGTGGATCGCTACGTCACCGATCAATTGGAAATGATCGAAGGCGTTGCTGAAGCCCAAATTCGTGGAGCGCGTAAATATTCGATGCGCATTTGGCTGGATCCGGCACGACTAACCGCTCTTGGAGTGACCCCTCGGGATGTTGAGAGTGCTATCCGCGCACAGAATGTCGAGGTCCCTGGGGGGAGATTGGAAAGCCTTTCGCGTGAGTTCACCGTCCTTTCAGACACGAGCATCAACTCGCCCGAGCAGTTTGAAAATATCATCATCCGCAAGACCGGCAACAGCCTAGTTCGACTTAAAGACGTTGGTCGAGCTGAGATTGGCCCTGAGTCTGAGCGTGAAACACTTCGATATAATGGCAGTTCGGCGGTTGCTATCGGTCTGGTCAAGCAATCTGTGGCCAACCCTCTCGATATTTCCCAGGCTCTGCGTCAATTATTGCCTGATTTGCAGGCCTCACTGCCAGAAGGAATGGAGACAAGGATCGTCTACGACTCCTCAATCTTTATCGAACGCTCCATAGAGAACGTTTTTAGTTCGATCTTCGAAGCAGTTGGACTGGTTCTGTTGATCATCTTCATTTTTTTGCGCAGCGTTCGTTCGACACTGATCCCATTGGTGACGATTCCGGTGTCTCTGGTCGGCTCTTTTGCTTTGATGTGGATGCTTGGTTTCTCAATCAACACTTTAACCTTGCTGGCAATGGTGTTGGCGGTTGGGTTGGTTGTTGATGACGCCATTGTCGTTCTGGAGAACGTCCACCGTCACGTTGAAAAAGGACTTCAACCAACAAAGGCAGCAATAAAGGGGATGCAAGAGATAGGCTTTGCCGTCATATTGATGACCCTGACTCTGGCGGCGGTTTACGTGCCTGTGGCGATGATGGAGGGACGCACCGGTAAGCTATTTACCGAGTTTGCTCTCACTCTGGCTGGAGCGGTTATTGTTTCAGGTTTCGTTGCTCTGACCCTGACACCGATGATGTGCGCAAAAATGCTGCGTCGCCGGGAGAATCACATGAAGATTTTCACCATTATGGAAAATCTTTTCATCGCTCTTGAAAATGGTTACCGGCGTTTACTTAGTTGGTCGTTAAAAACTGTGCTGGTTGGTTTGACTATCGCGATCATCGCCGGGACAGGTTCCTGGTACATGTTTGGCCAACTCCCGTCTGAAATGTCGCCCTTAGAAGACCGGGGTGTCCTCATGGCTTTTCTCATTGCCCCCGATGGTGCCAGCCCCGGTTACACCGATCATTATCTGAAGCAAGCTGAAGCGCTTATGCAAAAAATACCAGAGAAAATTGGTGTTTTCTCGGTATCCGGGCGAACAGGAAGTGTCACAGAAGGACTCAGCATCGTTGAACTGAAAGACTGGCAAGATCGCGAGCGTTCTTCGCTTCAAATAGCCGGTGAACTTGGACCGAAATTGTTTGGTATTCCCGGAGTGCTCGGGTTCCCGATTACCCCGCCATCCCTTGGGCAGCCGTTTATGAATCAGCCGGTACAGTTTGTGATCAAGACGACCGACAGTTACCCAGAGTTGAATGATCAGGTCAATCAGTTGATGGCTGAGGTACGCAAAAACCCAAAAATCTTAGCTGCGCGAAATGACTTGAAATTAAACTCCCCGGAGCTCCGGCTACAAGTTGATCGTGATAAGGCCGCTGATCTGGGGATTGAGGTGTCCACAATCGGCCGGACCATTGAGACCATGATGGGTGGTCGTGACGTGACCCGTTTTAAGCTGGATGGTGAACAGTATGATGTCATTGTCAAGATCGAGGATGCCCAACGCGTGGCTCCAGATGATCTCAACCGGATTCATGTTCGTAGTGCCAGTGGAGAGATGATCCCGCTGTCCAATCTAGTGACTATTGAAGAAGCCGTTACCGCTCAGTCTCTCAACCACTTTAATCGCAGTCGTGCAGCTATTATCAGTGCCAATTTGGCTCCAGGCTACTCGCAGGGCGAGGCGTTGCAATACCTCAATGAAGCTGCTGCCCGGATTCTTCCCTCTACCGCAAGAATCGATTATCAGGGGCAATCTCGCGAGTTCATGGACAGCAGTGCTGGTTTGCTGATGACCTTTGCGCTGGCGCTGATCATGATCTACCTGATGATGGCAGCTCAGTTCGAGTCGTTTGTCGATCCACTAATTATTCTTTTTACCGTTCCCCTGTCAATGGTCGGTGCGCTGCTGGCACTCTACTACACGGGCAACACTCTGAGTATCTACAGCCAGGTCGGCTTGATTACTTTGGTCGGACTGATCACAAAGCACGGCATCCTGATCGTCGAGTTTGCCAACCAGCTACAAGAGCAGGGGAAAAACAAACTGGAAGCGGTCCTTGATGCTGCGACCTTACGATTACGGCCAATTCTAATGACAACCGGCGCAATGGTTCTTGGTTCTGTGCCATTAGCTATAGCATCGGGTGCTGGCGCTGAAAGTCGCTCGCAGATCGGCTGGGTTATCGTAGGTGGCCTGACACTTGGAACCCTGCTGACCCTGTTCGTTATCCCGGCAGTCTATCTGCTGCTGGCTCGTAAGCGACAACCGGTTCTACATGATGTAGACACCGAAAAGGAAGCCGACACGCCAAATGTAAATGAGGTCGCAGCATGAAATTATTAAGTCGAATCATCATGGTCGGTTTTATGGGGATGCTGCTTAACGCCTGTACTTTTGGTATGGACTATCAGCGCCCGGAGGCTCTGGTCCCAGTTCAGTATAAAAGTGATGCCCCTTGGAAAGAAGCAGAACCGAAAGATGCTCTCTCAAAGGGCAACTGGTGGGAAATATACAACGACCCTGCGTTAAATGAACTTGAAGAGCAGGCCACTGAAGCGAACCAGAGTTTACAAGCCGCTTACTCTCGTTTGAGCCAAGTGCAATCAAATCTAGGTATTCGCCGGGCAGACCAACTTCCGCGAATCGACATAAATGCGAGCGGATATCGTCAACGAGTAGCAGAAGATTTGTCGATCACAGGAAATAGTTATGTTGGCAATCAGTTCAGTTTGCCCCTGGTGCTTGGTTATGAGGTTGATCTCTGGGGCCGTGTCAAGCGATCCATCGAAGCTGCAGAGGCTGATGTTGAAGGCGCAGTTGCTAACTACCAGAATCTCTTACTGACCTTGCAGACGGAATTGGCTCAAAACTACTTTAGCCTTCGAGCCGTCGATAATGAAATTGACCTTCTGCTACAAACCATCGAACTGCGCAAGGCAACACGGGATATGGTAAAGAGCAAGTTCGATAATGGTCAGGTTGGTCAACTTGATCTTTCTCGTGCTGAATCGATACTGGCGGCCACAGAAGCCGAAGCGATCGGGTTACAAAAACAACGTGGAGAGATGGAAAATGCCATCGCTGTGCTGATCGGTCTACCGCCTTCCAGTTTCTCAATTGCTGTCGCTCCGTTAACTCAAGATCCGCCTCCTGTTACACCGGGACTTCCATCTGATCTGCTGGAAAGAAGGCCCGATGTGGCTGCCGCCGAACGTCAGATGGCAGCGGCTTCTGCCCGGATAGGTGTAGCAAAAACAGCATTCTTTCCAGCCATAAGTTTGACTGGTAGCGCCGGGTTTGGCAGCAGTCAGATCGATTCTCTGTTTGACTGGAATAATCGAACTTGGGGATTAGGACCTGCGGTTTCATTGCCAATATTTGATTATGGCCGCAATAGCGCCAACCTGGACAAAACTCGGGCTCTATACGATGAAGCAGTTGCCAATTATCGTCAGCAAGTGTTGCTGGCTTTTATGGAGGTTGAGAATGGTTTGAACGGGTTGCGTGTTCTTAATCTTCAGGGGCAATTCCTACAACAAGCAGCGGCAACGGCCAAACACGCCTGGATGCTTTCCGAAAAACGTTACCGGGCCGGGTTGGTCAGTTACTTAGAGGTTGTAGACACCCAGCGAAGCGCTTTACAAGCAGAGCGGTCAATGGTGCAGTTGCGCGGTCTGCAACTAAGAACCTCTGTTCATCTGATTAAAGCCTTAGGGGGCGGTTGGGGGATGTCTGGAGCATGATATGGACTGCGAGAGCACCCACAATTTTAGATATGGTTTCCAGTCCTATAGCATGTTGGATGATGGTGCTTCAGTTTAGTGTGAATGTTGAAAAATGTCAGGGAGCTCGATTTTGAATTTAAGGCAGCAAGCCTCTCCAGCCTCTGTAGAAAAGGCGATCAATGAGGTATTGGATGGTTTGCGACCTGCGCTGAACGCTCAAGGTTCTGACGTTTATCTGATATCAGTGTCGCGTTTTGGGATGATTAATGTCGAATTGTCGGGGAAATGCTGTGTATCAACCCATAGTCGAGTAAAGACAATGTTAATGGTCGAAGATAAAATTAAAGAAAATGTACCTGGAATCAGAATTGTGACAGCGAATTTCAAGTTGCTTTGAAAAGAGACAGAAAATGGATTACAAAATACGGTTCGACAATGAAAAATGCGTGATAGTTGTAGATCTCCTAGGGAATTCAATTAGCCAAAATATAGTAGAAAATCTGCTGGAAGATTTAAAATACAAAATAGAAGAGTTTAGTTGCGATAAAGTAATATTTGACCTTAGAAATACATTTATAGCAAATAAATTTTCAAATGTCTACAGATATGGACTTTTATACGCTTCAAGCGGAGTTAATAATGGCATTAAAACTGCTTCTGTTTATAGCAATAAATCATTAAAATATAAAGTCATTGAAAAGGTTCTTCTTGATAGAGGATTCATACACAAGTCTTTTGATAAAATAGCTGAAGCATTCTTATGGATATCTCAGTAAGTTATTTACAAATACTTTTATGAGATATTTTTTGGAATTGTTTATTATTAAAACTTTAGAAATATGCCAAGAATCCGGATTGTTAAAGTTTTAAATGGGTGGAGGTATCTATGGGAGCTGAGTTTGATATCAATAAAGAAAATAAAATTTTATATCTCATTTATGTGGGCGAAGTTGATTACGAAGAAAGAATTCAGATCAGAAAAAAAACAATCAAGCACTTAAAAGAGAAGCGGTTTAAAAAGCTTTTTGTTGATACAACTAAATGCACTTTCAACATGTCTATTAGGGAATATTTTGAATTAGTATTTCGTGCAGAGGAAAATGAAATTGAAAACGATGTCAAAATAGCTGTTTTTATAAAAGAAAATGATGTCAATAATGAGTTCATGACAAGAACTATCTTCAATCGAGGACTTATAATTAAGGCATTCACAACGCAAAACGATGCTCTCAAATGGCTCAGTTAATTTTATTATTTAACGGAAGGGCGAGAAGTAGAAATCATGGTGGGGGGGAACATACAGGAAAAAGTTGAATTTGTAATGAAACAGATTCGAGCTGAACTGCTTAGCAGAAGCAGTGACGTTGAACTGATAAGAACAACAAATCATGGGGTTGTTCGAATTTGCCTTTCTGGGCAATGCTGCTCCGACCGCTTGAATCGCCTGCTAACAACTTTAGACATAGAAAAAACCCTAAAAAGACATGTGTCGGGAGTCAAAGTTGTCATGGAAGACGACCTTTTTGAGGTTAATAAATATCAGTCTTGGTAGCTTCGATCGGGGGCTTGCCATCCGTTAAACTTCATGGATAAATCTTATAAATTCAGGATAAATTAATGTTCAAAAGTAAAAAAAGCAAATTTATCGCATGGTTAACAGTTTCACTTATTATATTCTTGTCTACCGCTTTTATTATATTCACATTTTGGTGTAGCTACCTTGAACCTGTGGATTTTATAAATAAAGTAAATAAGAGCTATAAACTTCCAGTGTCTAAAATTATGAACAAGGAGCTTCCTGTCTATTACTCCGCAATAGGTTCAGTCATCTCTGACGATAGGATACAAATAACATCCCGCATTACTGGTTATATCAATGCTATCACGGTCAAGGAAGGGCAACAAGTTCGTAAAGGAGACCCTCTTGTATCACTGGATAGTAATGATATTGATGGGGCGATAAAACAAGCGGAGGTGGGTGTTAATAAGTCGCGGTCTGCACTTAAAGATGCTCAAATTGATTTTGAACGTTATGAAGCTCTGTTCAAGGACGATAGTGTCCCTGAAAATACGTTTCGCAAAATGCGATTGGAAAGGGATATCAGGCAAGAGACCCTGAATGCTGCTCTGGTGGCTCTCGAAACAGCAAAGTCCCAGAGACAATACATTTCAATTAAAAGCCCAGTGGATGGAGTTGTTGTAGAGCGACAAAAAAGAGCGGGAGATCTTGCCACTCCGGGCTATCCAATTGTTACTATCGAGACGGACAAAGCTCTTTTATTTAAGACTTTTGTTCCAGAGGGCCAAATTAAAAAACTTATCCAAGGGGATGAAATCACGGTTTTCATTGACGCCCTTGGGAAAACCTTGAATGGCCATATTTCAAGAATCGTTCCTTCTGGAGATCCGGTTACTCGAAGCTATGAAGTAAAGATTGGCTTGGATGAATCAGCCGGCCTTTTGCCAGGAATGTTTGGGCGTGTTCGTTTTCTGGTCGGTTGTGAGCTGTCTCCTGTTGTGGAAAGGGCTGCGGTTGTTGAACGGGGGGGCTTACGTGGGGTCTTTGTTGTTGATGCTGACCATCGCGCCCGTTTTCGTTGGTTGCGATTCGGCAGAGAGTGGCCTGATCGTTTACAAGTTCAAGCTGGACTCGCTCCTGGCGAATTTGTTGTAAGTCGTTCTTCCGACTTGCTCCATGAGGGAGATGCTATAGCTGCCGGGGAATGGAATGAATAGGGTGAAACTGAACCCGGCTGGTCGTATTGCTGAAGTCTTCGTCACTTCCAAGCTCACTCCCTTATTCATCCTTGCTTGTGCCATTTTAGGAGTATTTGCTGTAACCCAGACTCCACGCGAAGAAAATCCGCAGATTTTGGTTCCTGGTGCAGAAATCATGGTGACACTGCCCGGGGCCTCAGCGCTTGAAGTTGAGCAAATGGTGGTTAACCCGATAGAAGCGTGCGTTCGCCAAATCAATGGAGTCGACCATACGTTTGCTGTCGCTATGAATTCAATAGCCTTAATTCAGGTGCAGTTTGAAGTCGGCGAGGACAAGGAACGCTCCTTAGTTAAAATCCATGATCGATTGCAGAGTTATTGCCGAGAGCTCCCAGCAGATGCCAGCAAGCCGATTGTTCGCAGTATCGATGTTGATGACGTCCCTATCGTAACAGTGACTCTCGCGTCTGAAAAATATGACGATTATGCTTTAAAGCGACTTGCTGACCGGATGGTTGAGAGGTTACGGAGTTTGGAAGAAGTTTCGGTGACCTATGTCAAGGGAGGACGAGACCGAGAGCTTCGCATAGAGTTAGACCCCGAACGGTTACATGCCTATGGCATCTCCTGGGATATCGCTCAAAAATTGATTCTGGCTGCAAATATTGCTGCTCCTGTGGGGACCCTTTTTCATCAGGGTGAAAAAGGCAACCTCTTTGTCGATGGCTTTTTTAAAACGGAACAAGATGTTCGCAAACTTATTGTTGGCAGCTATCAGGGCAGGCCGGTTTATCTAAGGGATGTAGCTACGATTGTTGATGGCCCCCCAACAGAGCGGCAACGCCTTAGCCGTTTTACTTTTGGCCCCGCTGCCGAGGAATTTACCCAATCTCAGGCTTCGGAAATCCCTGCTGTCACTGTCGCTGTCGCAAAAAAACCTGGCACCAACGCTGTTTTCGTCGCCGCCGACATCCTAGACCGCATTGAAAGGATACAGTCCAGCTTTATCCCCGATGATGTTCATGTCATTACAACTCGTAATGACGGCCAGCGGGCAGATGACAGTGTGAACTTACTGATTGAGCATTTGGGCATCGCGTTGATATCCGTCTTTGTTGTCGCTATTTTGTTCTTAGGGGTTAAAGAGGCCTTGATCGTTGGCCTTTGTGTCCCCCTTATTCTTGGAATGACTTTGGGGGCAGATTTCTTTTTTGGAGTGACCATCAACAGGATCACCCTCTTTGCTCTGATCCTCTCGTTGGGATTACTCGTAGATGCGGCTATTGTCGTGATAGAAAACATTCATCGGCACTATAAAAAAATTGGATGTGGAGATACCCGTCTTGCCGCAGTTCTGGCAACAAACGAAATTGGCAACCCGACAAACTTAGCGACCTTTGCGATCATGTTGGTTTTTTCTTCCATGATCATCCTGACGGGGATGCCAAGTGCTTATTTCTTTCCTATCACATTCAATGTTCCGGTTGCCATGCTGGCGTCTTTGGTGGTGGCCTATATTGTTACTCCATGGGCTGCAAATCGGTGGATAAGGGGAGCCTGTGGGCATGGAACCAAAGAAAGTGCTCCAGCTGATCGATTGCAGCGTCTATACCATGCTTCAATTACACCCATTCTTAATCGTTCCGGTCTTCGAGCCTTGGTCTTTCTTGGGATAGGACTCCTCATTATTCTCGCGGTGGCTCAGGTTTCCTGGCAATTTGTTCGACCGCAAGGCATATCTGGCCCTTTAACTCCAGGCTGCGTTGCCGTTGGAATGCTGCCAAAAGACAATAAAAATACCTTCAATATCACCATCGATATGCCTGAATACACACCAGTGGAAATCACCGACCAAGTCGCTCGTGAGGTGGGGGCGGTGCTCCGTAAAAATGCATATGTCAGTAATTATCAGACATGGATTGGTGAGGCTGGAGTTATAGACTTTAATGGTCTATTGCGCGGCTCCGGTAATAAGCAGGGAGACCATGTTGCTGAGATTCGCGTAAACCTTATGGACAAAAAGGAGCGAAGTGTCAGCTCTATTGACTTGGTGCAGGAGCTGCGTCCAGAGATAAAAAAAATTCAGGCGCGTTATCCGAAAAGCGTAATCCAACTTGTGGAGGACCCCCCTGGACCACCTGTTCAGGCCACTGTTTCAGCAGAGATCTATGGTTCTGACTTGAGTGTTTTACGTGGCCTTTCCGGACGAGTACGCAATGCCTTCCAGGAAACCTATGACATGGTCGATGTCCATGACTCGGAGGTGGAGGATGCGCGAAAATTCAATGTCACTATCGACAAAGAAAAAGCAGCCTTGTCGGGTGTAAGTACCGCACAAATAGTTGAAGTGTTAGGAACCCTTGTTCATGGCACTGAGATCGGACGGCTCCACATGAATGGAGAGAAAAGAACAGTCCCGATAAGGGTGCATGTTCCTCGGCGATTCCAGGTTAACCCCGAGAATTTTTCACGCATCTTTGTTTCAAATCCTCAGGGGCAAAAAATCCCGGTGTCCGAACTGGTAAATTTAGTTCCTAGCTGGCAGGATCGACCTATTCAACACAAAGACTACGAACGTGTCTCTTTTGTCGGTGGTGAACTCGCGAGCACGTCACAGGTGTATGCTGTTCTTGATCTTGATAACCGCTTACAAAATCTACCGAGTGGAAACGGCGAAATATTGAAGACAGGCAATCTCACACTGAAGCCCGAGGTGCCTGATACCATAGATGGTTATCAGCTATTCTGGGGCGGGGAAATGCGCATGACACTTGACATCTATCGAGATCTCGGTGGCGCTCTCCTACTGGCTTTGACATTTATTTATTTGCTTCTAGTTTCTTACTACCGCTCTTTCAGCATTCCTTTGGTAGCAATGTCGGCAATTCCTCTGGGTGCTGTTGGAGTTTTCGGGGGGCATTTGCTGATGGGGCAGATGTTCAGTGGGCCTTCCGTCATTGGGATTATTGCTCTTTCTGGAACAGTTGTTCGGAACTCATTGTTGATTATAGATTTTGTCCTTGATTACATGAAGGATGGGATGCCCCTGTACGAAGCGATCAGGGAGGCAGGGGCCATCCGCCTGCGCCCGATTCTTCTCACCGCCCTTGCCATTGTT
>JAZBPC010000216.1:0-2517 GCA_036351455.1 Desulfuromusa sp. | reverse complement strand
CTGAGCATTTCAGGAAAGTCGATTCGTTCGGTTCTGAGGTTTGGCCATTTGTCCTGAAGGTTTGCAACGACCTGTCTCCCACTAAAACCTTTGAGCCCCTTAAAGTCGACAATGACGCAGGGTGACTTTGCAGCAAAGGCCTTTGGGCCAGCAGCCATAGTTGAAGGTACGCAAAGCGTCTTTTTTAAAGTACCTGCGGGGCTGAGTGCTGTGATATTGGTCTCAGTTGGGCTGGAATACGCAATGCCACATTCACCTAGAAATGCAGTGAATTGATTAAACGCTTCGCGGGTGTCGGAAGCTGATACGCCGTTTAGGGGGTGGTCGGGGAACTTCGTTCTCAAGCTCTCAACACCCTCCCAAGGGTTTTCAATTGGTGTGGCTTCTCCCTCGATTTTACCAAGTAGATCAAGGTAGCCTGTGGTATAGGCCACGGCACCTGTATTGCCGACCTGGGCAGTAGTTATTTTTCTATTGAGGGCAAATATAGATGCCGCAAAACCGGCAATGCCCGAGCCAATCACGGCCAGTTCCGTTTCAAAATGACGAGCTTCTTCTGTCATGAACTTCTCCAAAAATAAATGGACCTCACCCCGGTAAGCGGGAAAAAGGTGCTAATCGTTATCCAGATTATCGAGACCGAGCAGGCCACAGTGAAGAGCCTCTGCAAGTTCCATCTGGGCTGCTTGCTGTCCCCAAATGACCGTTCTCATTCCTTTAAAGCGCTCGTTGAAAAAATCTCTCATATGAATCAAGCCGGTATCATCCTGATAATAACCGCGGTCATAGAGATACGATGCTATGCGTATACCGCAAAAGGATCCCTGACATGGACCTTTCCCTGCTCTTGAACGAAGGGCGATGGCCTCCAGCGTCATCTCTTCATCTGCACTGGGAGCACATTTAACAATTTCGTCGATAGCGGATTGTGGAACCATTTCGCATTCACAGAGGATCATGTCATCGGAGTTGTTGGCTTTATACCAGTAGCGAGGAGCTGCGCCTGGTTCGGTCCAGCGACATGCATCTCCATCAGGTAGTGGAACCGTGTCGGTTTGACAACCCGTGGTGTTGCCCATTCTTTCAGCAACAAGATCAGATGTCTTTTTCGCCATCATGCGAAATGTGGTCAGTTTACCGCCAGTTATGGTGCAGAAATTTTCAAGCCCCTGCGAGTTGTGGCCAAGAAGAGCAAATCCCCGTGTTGCTTCACGGTCATCACCGTCTCCGGATCCCTGCAGGAGAGGGCGAACCCTGGAAAAGGCACGAATGTACCTTGCTGTGGCAAGAGCTGGGATCATTGCAGCACCCTCAATGACATTACGGTCAATTTCTTCAACTGTAGGGATGACGTTGTCCAGTTCTTCTGTACGAATTGATGTGGTACCCAGTACAGAAACAGTACCTCCGGGAACGAGAATATCTCCATCAGATGGTGGTCGTAGTCTATTTACAACATGGTCAGTCATTCTGTCATGGCTGATCAGAAGAGTTCCCTTAGAGTAAGAGAGGTGTACATCATTGCAGCCGGCGATTTTGGCGATATTCATGGCCCATGCGCCACCCGCATTGATAAATTGTTTGGCTCTGATATGGACTGTTGCACCAGTTCGGTTGTCCAGACAGACAGCCTCTTTAATAACGCCGCCCTCAGTTATAAAATTGACGATCTGAGTGTGTGGTCTATAGACGCTGTCATTAAATGCTCTTGCATGGGCGACATTTTCAAGTGCAAGTCTGAATGGGTCTATTGTTGCATCTGGGACCCGGTAGGCTTTCACAAGATCTTTAGAAAGAAAAGGCTCAAGTGCTAATGCTTCTGATGTGGTGAGTTCATCGACTTGGATCCCAGCGTCATTGCAAAATCCAGGGAACTGACTGGCGAAATCCAAGTCGTCGCCTTTAACGGCAACAAAAAGGCCACCGGTGTCTTCTACACACTGTGGGGCAAGTCTTTTCAGGATTTCATTTTCAACCCTGCATTCAATCGCTGCGTGACGGTCATTTGAAACGTAACGACCGCCTGAGTGGAGAAGTCCGTGATTACCGCCGGATGCCCCCGCACAGAGGTCCTGTTTGTCAACAAGGAGAGTATGGATTCCTCGTAGGGCAAGATCGCGCATTATACCAGCGCCGGTTACACCGCCACCGATGATTAAAACTTCAGTCTCAAAGGTTTGTACACCTGCACCCGAAGACTCTAAAACGCCAGGGGAAACCATAATTTTCATTCCTCTTTCTGAAAATGTTGTCGATGAGGTAGAGTGATATGAGCGCTACCGTCCGACAGTTTCGTGGAAATTGTACAACCACTGTTGTAAACTTGTTTGCTGGATTGTTCAAGTGAAAACGAAATTAATTTCATATGAAACTTTTGTCTCTGAAATGTGAATGTGAAACTGTGTGGATGATTGTAATTTTGATGAGGAGGTAAGATTTTGTTTATCCATCAGAAATATATGCATATGATCGCGCCTGGCACGGCATCCTTTTGTGAAATGGATAATTACTGAGTTG
>JAZBPC010000215.1:0-2917 GCA_036351455.1 Desulfuromusa sp. | reverse complement strand
TGTAAATTCGGTACTCTTTTGGTTCTGCTGTTTGTAATTCCATTGATTTTGGAAATGGACGCGGTTTTAACCTTGTGGCTGGAAAACCCACCGGAATATACAGGTGTGCTGTGTCAATGGATGTTGGTGATGTTGGTGATCGACAGAATGACCGCTGGACAAATGCTGGCCGTTAACGCCTATGGCAAGATTGCTTTGTATGAAATAATACAAGGGTCGCTACTTCTTCTTGCACTACCTATGGCCTGGCTGCTGTTCAAAGGGGGACAGGGACCAGTGGGCATCGGCTATTCGCTGGTGGTATCCATGGCATTGTATTGCATAGGCCGACTGATATTTTGTAAAAAGCTGCTTCAATTGCCAATAACAAGCTGGATAAAGCAGGTTGCTGCTCCTGTAATTGTGCTGATAATCTGTTCTACGGCTGTTGGGCTTGGAACTATGCAGATGATGGATGATGGGTTTCGCCGACTATGTCTCACATCGGGAGGAACAGGCGTATGTTCGATGCTATTAGGGTGGTTTTTTCTGCTAAACAAAACGGAACGGACGTTTGTGCGAGACATCAGTAGAAAAATCGCTGTTCGGTTGCGGGCGCTCTAGCGGTTTTTTCCGTCGTCATTAGGCTGATTAAAGCTTAGTGCTTGCTGGAATTGTAAATATGAGAGTATTGGTTTTAGGTGGTACTGGAGCAATGGGGATGCATTTGGTGCAGCTCCTTTCCGATAAAGGCGTTGAGACAGTCGTAACCTCCAGAAGTCATCGGAGTTCGGCAGGAAATATTCGTTTCTTATGCGGCGATGCCCATGATATAGAGTTTGTTAGAATTCTTCTTGCCGAGCGTTGGGATGCAATTGTCGACTTTATGGTTTACTCGACATCTTCCTTTCACGCACGGCTTGATCTTCTGTTGGGAAATACAGCGCAATATTTCTTCCTGAGTTCATCTAGGGTATATGCCGGTTCAAAAACTCCGATTACGGAAAAGTCTTCCCGTTTACTTGATGTATCTGATGATGAAGTGTTCCTTGCGACTGATGAGTATTCATTGGCCAAATCGAAACAGGAGGACCTGCTCAAGCAATCAGGCAGGAAAAACTGGACAATTATCCGTCCCTACATCACTTACGGTGAGAATCGTTTACAATTGGGAG
The DNA here is from genome assembly GCA_036351455.1 of Desulfuromusa sp. GTDB lineage: Bacteria > Desulfobacterota > Desulfuromonadia > Desulfuromonadales > Geopsychrobacteraceae > Desulfuromusa. Next base: position 1,763 of record JAZBPC010000215.1, on the reverse strand, counting down.
TCTTGGAGAAAGAAGAGTGGCTATATCGTGCTCTTAAGGGAAGGGTCATCGTTTTTTCAAGTGATATCTTGCCCAATCTCACAACCATGACTTACGGACATGATGTTGCGAAGGGGATAGCCGCTCTGATCGGTAATTCGAGTGCGTTTAGCGAGGCCTTCCATATAACAGCAGAAAAACCGATCACTTGGGAAGATGTGCTGGAAATATATCTGGATGTACTGGAAAAGCATTTAGGACATAGACCCCAAATTCTGTTACGTGATCTCGGAAGCTTTCTAAAATGTAAACCTGCAAAATATCAGATCATTTACGACAGGCTTTATGATCGTGTATTTGATAGTTCACACATTTATCGCTACGTGGACAAAAATGAATTTGTACAAGTTGATGAAGGACTGCGGGTATGTTTGGAGAGGTTCTTGGAAAATCCAAGATTCAAACAAATTGATTGGATGTTGGAGGCAGAAAAGGATAGGCAGGCAAAGGAACACACTTCATTAAAGGAGATCCCAAGCGGATCCAAGAAGTTGGCCTATTTGCTATCAAGATATTTTGGTCTTTCTGGGTTAGTTATCTTGTTGAAACGGTTTAGGCATAATCTATTGAAGGCACTTGTTTGCTTTAGGAGGTAGGGAATGGAAGTGGGATATACAGACGAGAAACAGGTTCAGATTGTGATCGCGTTGCTGAAACAACATGGCATTCGCAGGGTGGTCGCTTCGCCCGGTAGTGCAAGTATGACACTTGTGTTGAGTTTGCAACATGATTCTTATTTTGAAATGTATTCCAGCGTTGATGAGCGTTCGGCTGCCTATATGGCTTGCGGACTTGCTGAAGAGTGTGGTGAGCCGGTAGTAATCTGTTGCACGGGAGCCACGGCGTCCCGCAACTATCTGCCGGGATTGACCGAGGCTTATTATCGGAAACTCCCGGTGTTGGCTGTGACGGCCACTAAGACACTTGCACATGTGGGGCACCATATAGCGCAAGTCATCGATCGAAGCGTGATGCCGGTCGATACCGTGGTTCATAGCGTGACAGTGCCCGTGGTGAAGGATGCCGAGGATTTCTGGGACTGTGAGATCAAGGTCAATCGGGCGATCCTGGAACTCACTCGTCGTGGTGGCGGTCCGGTCCATATTAATCTCCCAACAGGGTACTCAAAAAACTACGAGGTGCGAATGCTGCCTGATGTGCGGGTTATCAAACGTTTCTGCGTCGGCGATCAACTGCCGCCGCTTGCTGCAGGGAAAATTGGTGTATTTATCGGAGCTCATTTGGTCATGAGCACGGAAGAAACGGCCGCAATTGATGCATTCTGCGCGGCACATAATGCCGCGGTGTTCTGTGATCATACTAGTGGCTATAAGGGTAAATACCGCGTTCAGCATGCCATTGCTGGATGTCAACGTTTATTGGATCACGCCACGTATAGACCGGATCTTTTAATTCATATTGGTGAGGTGACCGGAGATTATTATGGACCATCCGGGAAGCAGGTCTGGCGGGTTAGTGCAGATGGTGAGCTGCGCGACACGTTTGGAAAGCTGCAGTGTGTCTTCGAGATGCCCGAACGACTATTTTTTAAGCAGTATAGTAAAAACGGAACCGATGCGGATGATTCTTATCTGATGCAATGCAAAGCGCGCGTACAAGCGGTGCGTAAAGAGCTGCCGGAACTACCATTTTCCAATATCTGGATCGCCTCCATGATGGCCTCCCGCGTGCCGGAGGGTGCGGCTGTTCACTTCGGTATTCTC
>JAZBPC010000214.1:0-36453 GCA_036351455.1 Desulfuromusa sp. | reverse complement strand
TTACGCAGGGAAATTTGTCCTAACTCCTGCCACTCACCACGGTTGAAGAGGTCAAACTCGTAAGAAACCGGACGGTGCTCGATGATTGTTTGCATCGCCAGACGTCGATTTTTATCGATAGGGGGGAAGCTGATTGTGACCCCAGTGCACATATTCTCGGATCCGGAGACCGGAGAAATTTCACCCGATAGATTGTTGATTGTATCTTTAAAATCTAGCAGGTTTCCTTTGGGGTCGGTTATTAATGGAGTTTGCTGCCAGGTTTCCAATAGCTCAAGTGGAACTTCCGTTTCAGGCCAGGCAATCACCAATTCAGTCCCAGAATTTTCGTCGGAGGTTAGAGTCATCAATAGTTCTGGAATTTTCGTCTGTGTGTTCAGTAGTCCGGCAAGGTGGGAAATGGCCTGAACCATGGAATAACTGTCAAGTTGTAACCAGGCCCCTTGGGGGGCAATAGGGGTTACTTTCATGGAGAAGCTTTCGGAGATGTTCTTGCTGATTATTTCAAGTAAATTGTGAGCGAGGACGTTCTCATTTTTACTTAAGGCCCGTAAGTGGTGGGCGTAGTTCGATCGGGCTTCACTGACTTTGGCTTGCAATGATTGAGATGCCAAATCAATTTTTTTTCTATAATTATGCAGCTCCTCGGGATCAAGTTTGGGACGATCCAGAATGTTTGTAATGGAGTCGCGAATTTCTTCCAGATCTTTCTGCTGATCATCAATCAGAGATTGTATGAGCATGTCCCGGCGGCTATCAGATTCAATCTGATGCGTCATATCTTCCAGGGTGAGAACGAATCCAGAAATAATTTTCACACTGTCTTGTTCTGTAAAAAATGGCGCCATATTTACTCGCAGACAGAGCCCTGTATGGAGGGTGATCATAGAGTTATTCACCATCTTGGAGCGCCCTGAGGTGTGGCATTTGTGAAGCATCTCCAGTCCATGGACTATCGGATCACGTTCGAGAATGCTGAAAATGGAACGGCCCAGCCCGAGAATTCCTTGAGTAGATGTTTCTATAGAGGACTTTTGAGGGTCATCCTTGAACAGCTCTTGAGCTTGCTGGTTGTATAGTAAAACCTGTCCATCAGTGTTGCAGACAATAACCCCATGGGGAAGTTCTGACATCAGTGCCGCCAGGCGGGTACGTTCTTCATTCAATGTGGCTTGTGCTACGGCAATTTTCCCGGCGACATCTTCTTGCAATACAGTAAAGGCATCGGCGGACTGATTTATAATATCCGCAAGGTATTGAATTTCTTTTGAGGAGTTTTTTATCTGAGCCCGGTGTTCCGGGTTGACAGATGAAATTATTCTGGCGCTTTCGGCCAGTTTAAGAATCGGTACAATGTAGTCATTAAACAGAAGGTTAATCAGTGCCCCAATGATAAAAAAAATGGTAATTGTTCCCAGAAGGGGGAAGGGGGTCAGCTTGCTGAGCATTTCACTCAAAGCAATCTGCTGGTTTTCGTTGAGGCTGGCCCATGAACCAATCAAACTTGCAACAATAATACTGATGATAGCGAAATAGATCGCACCGAGAAAGATCCAGTATTTAAGGCTCGGTTTCATAGTCCTGAAATCCTGTGCTTTGAGTCTGAGAGAAGATAACTTCCCCTTTTTACACTAGTAGTTGCACTCTGTTCCTGGTCGATTTTTTAATATCGATGCAGTTTAATGACGGTTCCCTTTTCTGCCAATGAAAAGTTAAAACAAATATATGACAAAATAGTACATATGGCAAACATTGTTGTATTTTTGTTGAAGTTGATTTTTTTATTGAATGTAAAAGCCGTTATACCGGGGCACAACGGCTTTTTGAAAAGTCATGAATCGTAGGCAGAAGATTATAAAAATACTAAGATCTCAAGCCGTTAGGCGTTTGAGGGCTTCAAGATATTTTTCTCCGGTTTTATGGACAATCTCTTCTGGTAATTTGGGTGCAGGTGCCTGTTTTCCCCAGTCCAGAGTTTCGAGATAATCGCGTAAAAATTGTTTGTCAAAGCTTGGTTGAGCGCCACCAGGCTGATACTGATCTTTAGGCCAGAAGCGGGAAGAGTCTGGAGTCAGGGCTTCGTCGATCCATATCAGCTGACCATCCAGAAGGCCAAACTCAAATTTGGTGTCAGCAATGATGATCCCTTTTTTGTCAGCCAGGGCACGGGCACGCTCATAAATTTGTATACTGCAATCACGGACCTGCTCAGCGACATCCTTGCCACAAAGCTCTACAGTTTGTTCAAAAGAGATGTTTTCATCATGTTCGCCAAGTTCTGCTTTGGTAGAAGGTGTGAACAGGGTTTCTGGCAACTTATCACTTTGAACTAATCCTGCCGGCAAGGGAATGCTGGAGACAGAACCGAACTGCTGATACTCTTTCCAGCCACTTCCGGAGATATAGCCGCGTACGATGCATTCGACGGGTAATGGCTGCGCTTTTTTTGTCAGCATGCTGCGCCCTTCCAGCTGATCACGGTATTGATGAGTGATTGCCGGGAAGTCATTGATATCTGTTGAAATCAGATGGTTGGGGATAAGGTCTGTCATTTGTTCAAACCAGAATTTTGAAATCTGGGTCAGGACATATCCTTTTTGAGGAATTCCTTCCTCCATGATGACATCAAAGGCAGAAATACGATCACTGGTAACAATCAATAAATGTTCCCCCAGGTCGTAAATGTCTCTGACTTTTCCACGATTAACAAGGTTTAATTCAGGGCAGTCGGTTTGGGTAATAATCGGTGTCATGATTTGGTGCTCCCATTGTCGAAAGAACTCATTAGTTCCGGAACCATAATTTCAATTTGAGCCTGTTGTACCAATTGCTGTAATTTTTCGGCTACGATCTGACCTTTTTTGTCTTCAAGGAGTCGGCTTTTTAGTTGCGCACGATCATCTTCCTTCAGATTCTCAAAATTGGCAACGGTCATACTTTTCATGCTAGCTACAAGGTATTTACCGTTGATCGTGTAAACTTTACTGGCTATAGGTTCTTCTGGAGTTAAAGAAAAAGCAGTTTCAGCGAGTTCTTGAGAGGTGCCGATACGGGGGATAAAGAAGCCAGAACTTCGACTGAATTCACCGGATTCCTCAATTGTCAATTTCATCTCTTTGGCAGCTTCAGTCAGGCTTTTTTTATCGCTGGCAAGAGCTAATAGTTTATCTGCCAACTCTTTGGTAAGAGTCTGGGCTTGTTCGCTGCGATATGCTTGTTCAACTTGTGGTTTGACCTCACTGAGTTCTGGAAGGTGACTTGCTTTCCTCTGCTTGAGCATGAACAAAAAGACCCCTTGAGTCGTTTGTACCGGCCGGGCAAGTTCTCCTTCTTTCAGAGTCAGGGCTGCCTGACTGATTTCTGCGACTTTGCCAATGCCATCAATGGCTGTATTAGCGGAAAACAAGCCTGTTTCCTTTATGCCGAGATCATTGGCTGCAGCAGCAGCATCCAAATCTGCCGTTTTACGGTTAATATTGTAGGCGTCCATTGCTTTTTCGTAAGCAAGTTGGCGTGATTTTTCCAATTTTAGCCCGGTTTTTACCTCGGCTATGACATCAACAAAAGGTTTGACTCCAGGCTCGATATAGTTTTCGACTTTCACAATGTGAAATCCGAAAGGGGTTTGGATGACGTTACTCAGTTGTCCTGGACGTAAGGCAAAAACTGCGTCTTCGAATTCTTTAACCATGATACCGCGACCAAAAGTACCCAGTTCCCCACCTTGAGAGGCGTTACTTTTATCATCAGAATGGGTCCTGGCAAGTTGGGCGAAGTCAGCGCCATCTTGCAGTTGCTTAAGAAGCTCATTGGCGAGATCACGTCTTTTCTGAACTGTTTCAGTGTCTGCATCCTTAGGAACACTTAACAGGATATGAGACGCTTTGATTTGTTCTTTAACTTCAAATTTGTCAAGGTTTCGACGGTAGTACCGTTGCAGTTCTTCTTCATTGGAAACATCGACTTCATCTTCATAGCGGGAAGGATCAAACTGTAAATAACGCAGAGACACTCTGTCCGGAATTCTGAAGTTCTCGATATTTTGTTCAAAGAATGATTTTAGGCCATCGTCAGTGACTTTGACTTTGGATTCGACCAGTGCTGGAGTGAGCCAGACATAATTGAGGTTGACTTTATCGTTTTCTTTGTGGAAAGCGGTCTCCAGATCAGCGTCGCTTACGGAGGCACTTTTTTGCAGCTCGGTCCGCACCTTTTGCGTCAGCAACTGTCTTTTTTGCATCGTTTCAAATTGTTCCGGGTTCATTCTTTGGTAGTTTAAAACTTCAATGTAGCGATCCCGGTTGAATTTACCGTCAACCTTAAACGCATCATATTGTGCAATACTTTTAACGAGTTCATCCTGAGTGACACTCAGATCCAGTAGCTCCGCCTGCTGAATAAGGAGCGACTCCTCAATCAGTTGCTGCATGGCCTGTCTGGGTAGGTTGAGTTGTTTTTCCAGATTGGCATCAAAGTTTCCCTGATATATATTCTGATACAGGTTGTAGAGATTGCTGTAACTGCTTTGAAATGCTTCATAGCTGATCTCTTGACCATTGACTCGGGCGGCAACATCTCCCCCCTGAGCCCCTCTTTGATCTGATGGTGCCGTAAGCATCGTGTAGCCGATGACAAAGCTTAGAATGATGACGCCAAAGGCTATTTTTATTAAAACCGATTTTTGTTTTGACCTAACAAATTGAAGCATTGCGATGTGACTCCTCACTCTATTTTTGGTTGATTTGAGACAAAAAACAGTCTCGCATGTTAGACCAGCAATTTACCGAAAAGCAATCATTTTTTGCCACCTTATCTCTTGCTTAAAAATAGTTGCTTTGCTAGAGTGTCCAAGCTTTTGGGCATAACTGACAACATAACATTTAAAGCTGCTGGCAGCGTTAACAGGACGGTGTATGTTTAATATTTTTAATGCTATATGGGGCATGTTCTCAAATGACTTGGCGATTGATTTGGGAACAGCCAATACCCTTGTTTTTATGAAAGGCAAAGGTGTCGTTGTTAGTGAACCATCTGTTGTTGCCGTGAAGACGGGTGCGGCTGGTCAGCGTAAGGTTTTAGCCGTTGGCATCGACGCCAAAGAGATGTTGGGTCGTACCCCCGGAAGTATCGTAGCTATCCGTCCAATGAAGGATGGTGTTATCGCAGATTTTGACCATACTGAAGAGATGCTCCGTTATTTTATCCGTAAAGTCCATAATCGTAAAAACTTGATTCGTCCACGGATCGTTATCTGTGTTCCTTCCGGGATCACTCAGGTCGAGAAAAGAGCAGTTCGGGAATCGGCTGAATCGGCTGGCGCTCGTGAAGTTTATCTGATTGAAGAGCCGATGGCAGCTGCAATTGGAGCTGGGCTTCCTATTACTGAAGCGTCTGGAAATATGATTGTTGATATCGGTGGTGGAACAACAGAAGTCGCTGTCATTTCTTTGGCGGGAATTGTCTACGCTCAAAGCGTGAGAGTCGGTGGCGATAAAATGGATGAAGCCATTGTCCAGTATATGAAGAGAAAGTATAACCTTTTGATTGGTGAACGGACTGCTGAGGCGGTTAAAATTGGCATAGGAAATGTTTTTGACACCGGTGAGGATCCTGTTTCCATGGACATTAAAGGACGAGATCTGGTGAGTGGTATTCCTAAAACCATGGAAGTTAACTCCGATGAAATTCGTGAAGCGATGTCAGAGCCGGTTAATACCATAGTAGAGGCAGTCAGGATCTCTTTGGAGCGAACTCCGCCGGAACTTGCTGCAGATATTGTTGATAAGGGAATTGTTTTAGCTGGTGGCGGCGCTTATTTAAAAAATCTGGATATTCTTTTACGTGAAGAGACCGGATTGCCTGTGGTTGTTGCTGAAGATCCTCTGTCCTGTGTTGTTCTGGGTTCGGGTGCGGTTTTGGATCAGTTGGATCTACTCAGACAAGTCGCTATTTCTTCCTGATAGTAAAACATGTTTTTGATACGATGATGTTGTATGAATTCTTCAGGGAGGATCGACCGATTCTCCCTTTTTCGCTTTATTGACTTGATGGGTTTTTATTATCCCCGAATCTACAGGATGGTCTTATAAAAAGTGATGAGATGGCTAAGCAAAAACGACTGTGACTCGGGAGTTTGGGCCCCAAGCACCGATCTTCAGTTTGGAGACGACAGTGCGTGATCTGCTGGAACGCTATCGATTTTTGTTGCTGGCTATTGTCCTGTTGCTGGCATCAGTGCTTCTTTATTCCTATAATCTTCGCCAGAAAACGGCTACAACCTTTTTTGAACGAGCCGTTCTCACTTTTGCAGCTCCTTTCCAAATCGGTATTGATGGTGTTGTTGATTCCATTACAGCAACATGGAAGAATTACCTCTGGTTGGTTGATGCCCGGCAACGAAACATTGAGCTCGAGCGGGAAAATATCAAATTGCGCGCTCTGTTGCAACAAAACCAGGAAGTATCACTGCAAAATAAACGTCTGAGGGAGCTCCTTGCCTTTGTTGATGAACTTGATCGTTCAGCCTTGCCGGCTCAAGTTATCGGTGAAGATGGCAGTAATTGGGCACGTACGATTATAATTGATAAAGGAACACGTTCAGGGTTGCATACCGGTTTTCCTGTTGTGGCTGCGGCAGGAGTTGTTGGTAGAATTATAAAGACTGCACCGGACAGTTCCCGGGTTTTACTAATCACTGATGCGTCTTCGGCGATAGCGGCCTTAACCCAGAGAACCCGAACTCGAGGGGTTGCCCGTGGCCAGGGGGGGAAGTTGTCGATTGAGTATGCTTTGCGTGATACTGATATTCAGGTCGGTGATTTGCTTGTGACTTCAGGAATGGGAGGGGTTTTTCCAAAGGGTCTGCCTCTTGGGTTGGTCGAATCGGTGACTAAAGATCAATTTGGTCTATTCCAGCAGGTTATAGCAGCGCCAACGATCGACTTCTCTCTTCTTGAGGAGGTTATGGTTATTATTGGGGAAGACCGATGAAAGGCTTTTTCCTGTTTCTTTTGACTGGAATCCTGTTTGCTTTGCTCCAAAGTAGTGTCCTTCCTCTATTTTTTTCTCCAAATTGGCGCCCGAATCTGATTCTGATTCTGATTCTGTATTTGGGCCTGAGCGAACATTTGTCTCGGGCACTGATCGCGGGCCTGTTGCTGGGAGCAATTCAGGATAGTTTTTGTGGTGCAACCCTTGGTCTGTATCTTTCCGTTTATCTGATTATAATTTTGGTGACCAGGCTGCTGTCTGAGCAATTAAATGTTGAAAGCCCACCGTTATTACTATTGTTAATAGCAGGAGGTACGTTGTTGCAAAATGTGCTGGTGGGGTTTTATTTAACGGTATTTGCCGAGACGGCTCCATCAGTTTTAAACATTCTCGTCTCCGCGCTCCCTCAGCAGCTCTTCGCTAATATGTTTTTTGCGACCATCTTATTGTTTTTATTGCTCCGTTTCCAGAGACTGTTTGGTTATCGTTCAGGCCTTGCTGGTTTGATGTATCAGAGTAAGCATTATGGGTCTTGATATCCAATGGAAAGAACTACCTGCGGTTCGGAGACGTTTTCTGATCTATTCAGCTGCCGCAGCTGCCATATTCCTCCTTCTGTTATTACGTCTTTGGTATTTGCAAATTATTAGTTACGAGGTTTTGCAAGAGCGCTCTGTGCGTAACCGTACCCGGATTCTGTCATTGGATGCCCCTCGGGGACCTATCTTTGATCGTAATGGATTTTTGCTGGTTGATAATCGCCCTTCATTCAGAATCTCTGTCATGCGTCAGGATGTTGAAGACCCTTCTTTATTATTCGAACAATTGGCGCCATTACTGGAAGTTGAAATTGCTGAGCTTGAGATGCGATGGCAGGAGGGGAAGAAGCTTCCTATCTATCGTTCTGTGACTCTGGCTGAAGATGTCAGCCGTGAAATTATGGAAAGGGTTCAAGAGCATAGTGTTGATTTACCAGGGGTGTTGACCGAGGTGAGACCGGTAAGGGATTATCTGGAGAAAGGATCTGCTGCTCATTTGGTTGGCTATCTTGGTGAAATTACCAAAGAGGAATTGCAGAGCGGGACATATAATGATTACCGTGGCGGGGATTTTGTCGGAAAAACTGCTCTAGAGAAGACTTTTGAGCCTTACTTGAGGGGGGAAAAAGGACAACGTCTGGTTGAGGTTGATGTTCAAGGGAAGTTGTTTCGGCAACTAAAAGTTGAGCCTGCTCGGCCGGGTAACAAGGTCTATCTGACAATTGATAGAGATCTGCAGCGTGCTGCGGATGAGGCTTTTGCTGATCAATCGGGTGCTGCCATTGCTTTGGATGTCAATACCGGAGAAATTCTGGCGATGGTGAGTCGTCCAACTTTCAATCCTGCTTTGTTTGCCAGGGGAATTGCTGGGGACGAATGGGAAAAGTTGGCCAAAGATGATCGCCATCCGTTACAGAACAAGGTGATATCCGGGCAGTATCCTCCAGGCTCAACTTTCAAAATGATTGTCGCATTGGCCGCGCTGAAGGATGGCACTATAGGAACAACGCAAACGATTGATTGTGATGGAGCTTTTGAAGTTGCAGACTCTCGGTACCGGTGTTGGAAAAAAGATGGCCATGGGGCGACTGATCTGAAAAAGGCACTACGGGAAAGCTGTGATGTCTGGTTTTACAGTGTTGGGTTGAAGTTGGGCATTGATAAATTGTCAGCAGCTGCTAAAGAGTTTGGGATGGGTTCCCCTGTCGGTTATCCCCTGCCGGGTGAAAGATCAGGTACTATGCCTTCTCAGGAGTGGAAACGTCGTCGCTACAATAAGCCGTGGTATGCCGGGGAAACCGTTATTGCCTCGATAGGTCAGGGCTTTGTCCTTGCGACACCAGTGCAGTTAGCGGTGATGATGGCTGCCGTAGCAAATAAGGGTAATGTCTTGAAACCGCAGGTGGTTCGTCAGGTTGAAGATTGGGATGGTCACCTGTTGCTGCAGACGAATCCAGAAATTGTTCGTCAGATCAATTATTCGTCTGCCGCGTGGGAGGCGGTACAGAATGGGTTGGTTGCGGTGGTCAATGAACCTCATGGGACAGGTCATGCAGCTCATATTGATGATATTCTGGTCGCTGGAAAGACGGGAACATCCCAGGTTGTCCGACGCAAATCCGACGAAGAAGAAGAGTTGGATGAAAAAGGAGAAACCCCCTACCGGTTTCGTCCACATGCTCTGTTTGTCGCTTATGCTCCTGCAGAAAAGCCTGAAATTGCAGTTGTGGCTGTTGTTGAACATGGACAATCGGGCGGGCGGGCTGCAGGACCTATTGTGAAGCAAATTGTACAGCGCTATATGGACTTGAAAGAAACGAAAAAGTTTCAGGAGAAGGGGCAGTAGATGTTTGATCGACGTCTCGTATCTAACTTTGATTGGGTGTTGTTGTTTACGGTTCTTTTGTTGGCTGGAGTTGGAATCGTTAATCTGTTCAGCGCAACCTCCAGTTGGCATTCTGCGGCAACTCCACTATATCTGAAACAACTTCTTTGGTTGTCAGGTGGTGTTTTGATCGCTCTGATAATTTGTTTTTTTGATTATCGACACTTAGAGCATTTTGCTGTCCATTTTTATAGCTTAAGTATCGGCATGTTAATTTATGTTCTTCTTGTGGGTAAAACTGCCATGGGGGCAGCACGATGGATCGATCTTGGTTTCTTTAATGTCCAGCCCGGTGAAGTTATCAAAATTGCAATGATTTTACTGCTGGCTCGAATTTTTGCAAAAACAGCCACGCCACTTGGGTATGATTTATTAGAACTTTGGAAGCCAGCACTTTGGTTATTGCTGCCTGTCGTATTGATACTGAAAGAACCCGATCTGGGTACAGCGGCCATGGTTATTTTTATTGCTGTAACGATGTTGCTGTTTGCCGGGATTAAGCGGGGAACTCTGATCTGTCTGGGAATCATTGGTGTTATAATTGCCGTTGCCGGCTGGTTTAATTTACATGATTACCAGCGCGCCAGAATCCGAACTTTTATGAATCCCGAAGCTGACCCACTGGGGAGTGGCTATCATATTATCCAATCGAAGATTGCTGTTGGTAGCGGAGGTTTTTGGGGGAAGGGTTTTATCCAGGGGACCCAATCACAACTTTCGTTTTTACCTGAACGGCATACCGATTTTGCGTTTTCAGTTTTTGCCGAAGAGTGGGGGTTTGTTGGCTGTATTGCTTTGTTGTTTTTCTATTTATTTCTGATTGTCTGGGGATTGTATATTGCCAGACGTGCTGCGGATCGTTTCGGGCTGTTTCTGGCTGTTGGGGTAACAGCCATGATTTTCTGGCATATTGTCGTTAATCTGGGGATGGTCATTGGCTTGCTTCCGGTTGTTGGTGTTCCATTGCCTCTCTTCTCCTATGGCGGTACCAGTATGGTGACAACGATGATTGGGGTGGGATTGCTGATGAATGTGAGTATGCGGCGCTTCATGTTCTGATGGCGTCACAAAACTCCGATCTACTGTGTTGGATCAGTTTTTCAGGACTTCGACATACTCATGTATGCCTTCACCCCTGAAAAACCACTCCCTCTTGTAGGACAAAGTTTTTGCTTAGCCATTATATGATGCAGCAAAGGAAAAAACTCGGACTACGTCCTCAAGCATTTTCCTCTCTGATTCTCCAGTTGTTCCATTCCTGCTGTGTCGCACCGGAAATTGAAGGGCAGAAGCCACAGTAAAACAGGGCCTGTCCCTACAATAACTTTCAGCACAGGAGCAGAATGAATCTAGAGAACTTCAGTGCATGGCTGGCAGAAGCTTCCCAGGAAGTCGGAGCCCATTCAGCTGCGTGTATCCGCATGGATAATCCAAATCTGCGGCGGTGCATTGCCGAGAACAATCGGTATGTCGGCGATTGGCTGAAATCTGGGATGCACGGTGAGATGAAATATCTCGAACGGATGCTTGCTGAAAAATCCAATCCATGGAAGACTTTTCCCTTTGCAAAATCTGTGATCGTACTCGCCTTCAGTAATCTTTGGGGTGATTTCTCTGCAAAACACCCGTTTCCTGTCCCTGCTAAAGATGCTCTGCTCGGTTATGTTTCAGCTTACGCCAGGGGTGCCGATTATCACTCAACCGGGCAGGCCATGCTCTCCAGGCTTGCGGAGATGTTGGGCAAACATGTCCATACTCAAGCAACGGTTGATACCTCTGCTGTCTACGAGCGTTTGTTCGCGACCGCTGGCGGACTCGGCGTTGTGGGGGGTAACGGTCTTTTACGTTTGTCAGGTTCTGGGAACACCCGTTTTTTTATCGGTTGTCTTTTTGTTGATACTGAGCTTCCGGAAGTTATTGGTAACGTGCAGATGCCTTTTGAATGTGCGACTTGTTATGCTTGTGTCAAGAATTGTCCAACCGGGGCGATCAGATCCGCTCAGCCTATTGATGCGCGGAAGTGCATCAGCTATTTAACCATCGAAAAAAATGGGACTCTTTCTCGCAAAGAAGGTCAGTCAATTGGAAATTGGCTGTTCGGCTGTGACGATTGCACTATGGTTTGCCCCCCGTGTACCGGGAGCGATTTGCGTATTCCTGTTGATCTCGAATGGTTGCTCAAGGCGCCTGCTTCCAAAATCCGCCGCACCATCAAAGGTAATGCTACTGCCTATACTGATGTGACCCGGTTGCGCAGGAATGCCGTCGTTGTTCTTAAAAATATGCAGACAGTGCGTGCGCAGGCATTGCTCTCTTGGGTGCGAGAAAAGACTGGTAGTGAGTTGATTCGTCAGCAAATTGATTTATGGTGAACCCGATAAGAGATCTTGATTCGCTACCATTTGGATAAAATTGCTTCCAATCCAAGGTTTTCCGCTTGGCAGCTTCCAAGATAAAGGAGTCTCTTATGAAGTTTATGGAATTAGCTAAGAAACGCCGCAGCATTCGCGGTTATAAATCTGATCCGGTACCGGAAGAGATGTTGAATGAAATTCTGCAGGCGGGAAATCTTGCTCCGACCGCCAAAAATTTGCAACCTTTCCACTTTATTGTCGTTCGTGATCCTGTCAAGCTTGATGAACTGGCGTTTGCATATCCAGCACCATTTTTTCGTCAAGCGCCTGTTGCTATTGTGATTTGCACCGAACCTGCCAAAGGTTGGACGCGTGATCGATATGACGGCAAAAACTATTGTGAAGTTGATGCCGCTATTGCTGTTGACCACATGACTCTAGCTGCTGCTGATCTTGGTTTGGGAACCTGCTGGATTGGAGCCTTTGACCCAGTCAAGGTGACTGATGCCATGGGGCTCCCCGAGGGGATTGAGCCGATTGCTTTGCTGCCGGTGGGCTATCCGAATGACGCCGGACGCGAAAAGAGCCGCAAATCTCTGGTAGAGTTGGTTCGTTATGATGGTTGGTAACGAATTTTGGGTCCATGTCGTTATTCATCAGTTTTCAGCCACCAATCATTGTTTTCCAGCGGGTCATAAAAACGGATATAATCCCATTTATTGATGGGATGCTGTTGCTCGATCGGATCGCCTTCGTGATAAAGACGGTCGACGGTCAGGAAAACGCCAATCAGTGGCCCGTGTTTCCGCAAGGCTTGTAGTGAATAGGCAGAGCAGGTCGGATACATGGCACAACGCTGACCATCAACAGGCGAAATATATTTTTGGAAAAGCTGTACGGTCGTTTGCAGGGCCGAGCTGTTTGCAGGAGGTGGTTCCCTGTTTTGCTTGTTGATCTCCCATGGTCCCCAATCGTCAGCGATTGCTGGAGTTGTGATCAAACAGATCAACAAAACTGCTACTCCACAAACATGTTTCATTCAGATGTATCCTTTGTTGATCTGTTGCGTAAGTGATTCATCCTCTCTGTAATTATTTTTTCATAGCCCTGATTGGAGGAACGATAATAGTTTTTTCCTGCGATCTGATCTGGCAAGTGGGTCTGTTCAGTAAATCCATCCTGATAATTGTGTGCGTATTTATAGCCTTTACCGTAATCAAGTTGTTTCATTAGTTGTGTTGGGGCATTGCGGATATGTTTAGGGACTGGCAACGCCCCTGATTTTCTCACTTCAGCAAGAGCTTCATTTATGCCAACGTAACTGGCATTGCTTTTTGGCGCTGTTGCCAGGTAGGTGACCCCTTGGGCCAGGTTGATTCTGGCTTCGGGTAAGCCGACAAAATGGACAGCTTGCTGGACTGCCAGAGCGATCTGTAAAGCGCGTGGATCAGCATTGCCGACGTCTTCTGAGGCAAAAATGACCATCCGCCGGACAATAAACAACGGCTCTTCTCCCGCTTCCAGCATCCGTGCCAACCAGTACAATGCTGCATCAGCATCGGAACCGCGCATGCTTTTGATGAAGGCTGAGATTACGTTGTAGTGTTCTTCGCCACCTTTGTCGTAAAGGAGAGCTTTCTTCTGCATCGCATCCTGGACAATTTCCAGTGAAATTGTGTTTCCCGAAACTGTCGCGGCGGCTACTTCCAGCGCTCCAAGAGCAATTCGTGCATCTCCACCAGCCTGATCAGCAAGGAAGTTAAGAGCCGCTTCCTCAAGATGTAGTTCCGGCTTGTTCAGTCCCTGCTGGGAGGGGATGGCGCGCTGCAAAATAATTTTTAGATCTTTTGGCTCCAGAGCTTCAAGAACAAAAACCCGTGACCGGGAAAGCAGGGCTGAATTGACTTCAAAACTGGGATTTTCAGTGGTCGCTCCGATCAGAGTAATTTCTCCGTTTTCAACCGAAGGGAGAAATGCATCCTGCTGGGCTTTATTAAAACGGTGAATTTCATCGACAAAGAGGAGGGTTTTACGCCCATGATAGGCGCGTTGCTGCTTTGCTTCAGCAACAATTTCCCTGACCTCTTTGATGCTACCAAGAACAGCGGAAAAGAAGACAAAGCGGCTTTTAGTACAGTTGGCAATAACCCTTCCCAGAGTCGTTTTCCCTGTGCCGGGAGGTCCCCAGAAGATAATCGATGTCAGTTGGTCGGTTTCAATCAGTCGGCGTAGGAGTTTTCCTTGCCCCAACAGGTGTTGTTGACCGACAATGTCATTCAGGGTTTGTGGGCGTATTCGTTCTGCTAGTGGCGTATTGGTAAGGTTTTGAGCCGTTTGTTCAAAAAGATCCATAGCAACTCCAACAAAAATAATTGCCGGTAATGTAGCACGCAGGTTGAGTCAACAACAACTTCCTTGAACCTGAATCAGGGAATGGATCAACAGATATAAGCACAAATCATTGCCGCGCCTAAACTTTCAAAAAAATGGCCATCGAACCTATGGGTGCGACTCACATTTTTTGTGAATCTTATTCACGACAAGCACTTGCACTTCTTTTTTGTCGGCCATTCCCTGATCCAGGTAGAAGATAGACTTTCACCGGGAGTTTATGATAATTGTCATCATTCTTTCTCAACCAATTATTCTTTGAATTTTCCATGGTGCCTTGATGCTGAAAAAAGTTGGTATTTACGCAAAGAAGAATCATCCTGACGTTGAGGTGATTACGTCCGATATCTGTAAACGTTTTAAAGTGGAGGGGATCGAGGTTCTTCTCGAAGATAGTCTGGCTGAGCAAATAGGGCAGGTCAATGGCTACTCTGATGAAGAGATTCCAGAACTGGTTGATTTGATCATTGTCCTTGGCGGTGACGGAACCCTCATTTCTGTTGCTCGCTTGATAGGTTCCCGGAATGTTCCGATTGTTGGAGTTAATCTCGGCCGGCTGGGTTTTTTAACCGAAATTACCTGTGATGAATTGCCAGAGATGTTGGAGCGTTTGATTTCCGGAGATTATAAAGTTTCCGACCGGATGATGCTTGATGCTTTCATCCATAGAAATGGGCAAGCTGTTGGGCAATTTACTGTGGTCAACGATATTGTTATTAATAAAGGTGCGTTAGCTCGGATCATCGACATGGAGACCTATGTCGATGGTCGCTATCTCACCACCTATAAGGCAGATGGTCTGATTGTTTCTACTCCCACCGGGTCGACAGGTTACAATCTGGCAGCAGGTGGCCCGATTATCTATCCTGATATTAATAGCCTGTTGATTTCTCCTATTTGCCCACATATGTTAACTAATCGTCCAATTATGGTCTGGAGTCGCTCGGTCATTGAAATTAATGTCAAATTTGAAGATGATGTTGTTTTCTTTACAGCGGATGGTCAGGTTGGCCGTAAATTGCTTCCTGGAGACCGCGTTGAAGTCCGGCGTTCTGAATCACGTACCCGTTTGGTGAGCAGTCCAAGTAAAGATTATTTTGAAATTTTACGGACCAAACTGAGTTGGGGAGAACGCTAACCGGGCTATGCTGACCGATCTCATTATCAAAAACTTTGCAATTATTGAAAATATGCACGCGACTTTTAAGGGCGGTTTTAACGTCCTGACGGGAGAGACGGGTGCCGGTAAATCTATTATCATTGATGCGGTCAATCTTCTCCTGGGTGGACGGGCACGGGGTGAAATTATCAGGACCGGTGAGGAAGAAGCTTCAGTCGAAGCCATCTTTGATCTCAGTGATGCCCTTCAATTGATGCCCAAGTTGGTTGCTGCCGGACTGGAAGAGAATAGCGAATTGTTGGTGCGCCGGATTGTTTCCAGGTCAGGAAAGAACCGGGTTTTTATTAATGGATCTCCGGTTCCTTTGGCACAATTGCGTGAATTTGTAAGTGATCTGGTTAATATTTATGGCCAGCACGAACATCAGAATTTACAACGCAGCGAAACCCACCTGCTGTTGTTGGACTCTTTTGCCGGGTTACAGAAACCTTTACAGGAATATCGTTCTGCTTTTGTTGCATATCAGCAGTTGCAGAAAGAGTTAGATGGCTTGAATCTCGCTGAAAGAGAGAGGCAGCAACGTCTTGATATGCTAGCTTTTCAGCAGCAGGAACTTTCAAATGCCCATTTGCAGGTCGGCGAAGATGAGGAGTTGGAACAAGAACGCTCTCTCTTGCAACATGCTGAAAAACTCGCCGATGTTACTTCAAGCGGTTACGATGATCTTTATGCTGGGCAGGATGCTGTTTGTGGCAAAATCGCTGTTTTAGCAGATAAACTTGAATCTTTACAGGAGATCGATTCTCACCTTGGATCTCTCTCTAAGTCGTTGCAGTCAAACCTCTATAATCTGGAAGATATTGCATCAGAATTACGCGGGTATGTCGACAAGTTGGAGTTTGAACCACAAAGACAGCAGCAGGTTGAAGACCGGCTCGCGTTGCTCTCCAGTTTGAAGAGGAAATATGCTCCGACGATTCCCGAATTGCTTGAGTATCTTGAAAAAATCACTGTAGAGCTTGCAGACCTTAATGATCTTGAGGGGCGCCGAGAGCAATTGTGGCAACAATTACAAGCTCAACGTGAGTTGATTTCTGCTTCGGGACAATATCTGAGCCAGCAACGGGAAAAAGCTGGAATTGTCCTTGCCAGCAAGGTGGAACAGGAGCTTAAAGATCTGGCAATGGCGCGGGCAGGTTTTTCTATCCGTTTTTTTGCTTTAGAGGAGCCTTCTGTCGATGGGTTAGAGCGCGGTGAGTTTTATTTGTCAGCAAATCCAGGCGAAGAGGCACAGCCTTTGGCTAAAATCGCTTCTGGTGGCGAGTTGTCGCGGATTATGTTGGCGCTTAAGCGCAGTGTCCCGGAAGGAGACAGTGTCAGAACGTTGATTTTTGACGAGGTTGATGCTGGGATTGGCGGTGAAGCAGCAACTGCAGTCGGTGAAAAAATGAGTCGTTTAGGGAAAGACCTTCAAGTTCTTTGTGTCACCCATTTGCCGCAGGTAGCTGCGTTCGCAGAGCATCACTATCGGGTTGCCAAAGAAGAGAAAAATGGCCGAACAACAACCAACTTGCACTTTTTAGACGAAAAGGCCAGGATTGAAGAAATGGCAAGAATGCTTGGTGGTTCCCAAGTCGGCGCACAGACGCTTGTCCATGCTCAAGAATTAGTACAAAGTTCTCGGGCTCTTGTGTCTGGCTGAATGTCTTGGATTTCTTCGGCTAATAATATATAAAGATCAAGTTGGTGAAGAAGATCTTTGGTGATCGTGTGGCAGGAATACAGTCTCTGGCCTCAATGTTTCACCTGGGAAATAATTTTGTTGGAATAAGCTAAGGTTTGTGTTATTAATTGCTAATAATATTATCCGTTGGCCGACAGGTCATGGAAAAGTTTGTAGGTCTATTCTTGGGAGTTTATTGCTTTGGCAAGACGTTTTTCAATCATAGTTATCCCGGAAGGAAACAGCAAGATCAGCAGGTTTCGCTTCAGTAGCAGAGTTGTTAAGTTCGCAATTTGTTGTTGTTTTCTCTTTATGGGGTTGTCTGCTTTCTACACTTACAGGTACTTCAGTCTCAAGGTTGACCTTGGTGAATTGCAGCGCCTCCGCGTAGCCACTATTGAGCAGCGTCAAACTTTACAATCTCTGGCTGTAGATTTAAACGAAGTGCATCGACAGATGGATGATCTTGCAGAGTCTGAGGCACGGGTCAGGCAATTAGCTGATTTGGAGGTATCGCCAAAAGGTATCCCCGTTGCTATTGGTGGGATTCCTGAGCTTGAGCCGAATCAAGCCGTTGATGAAATTCAAAGTCAGATTAATAAACTTCAAGTTGCAATTGAGTTGCGTCGTCAAAGTCAAGAGAGTGTACGTAACCTTCTTAATGACCAGGTTTCACTCAGCCGGGCTACGCCTAAAGGATGGCCGACCAAGGGATGGCTGACATCATACTTTGGTATGCGAAAATCCCCTTTTACCGGAAGGCGAGTTATGCATGAGGGGCTCGACATTGCGGCAAATACCGGGACGCCTGTTATGGCAACAGCTGACGGAATTATCTCTCGGGTCAAGTATTCTCCTGACTATGGTAAAATGGTCATTATAGACCATGGTTATGGTTATCGTACTATCTTTGCTCACAATTCAAAGATTCTTGTCAAAGCAGGACAACGTATCAACCGGGGGGATGTGATTGCCCAAGTGGGTAACACCGGTCGCTCGACGGGATCGCATCTCCACTATGAACTCCGTTTAAACGGGGTTCCCATTGACCCGCGTAAAACCCTTTAATTTTTCCTTCCCCCAGCTCTACAACTTCTGATAATTCCAGCGTTTTGCACTTTCTTAAATGCTTGTGAGTGCTTCTTTCCTTGTGCTATTATGCCGACGGTTATTGCCAGCGGAATTTTTAACGCCTGGGGTTTATTATTTTTTCGTCTTTGCCTTCTAAATATTTCTCATTGAAACCATTTAAATGGCGGGATTTCTGGAGTATCTTTTCACAATGATTAGTAAATTAATTAAAAAAGTTGTCGGTAGCAAAAATGACCGTGATCTTAAAAAAATGCAGCCAATGGTTGAGAAAATTAATTCCCTTGAGGCTGATTTTGAAATCTTGAGTGATGAGCAGTTAACCGCCAAGACTGACGAATTTCGACAGCGATTAGCCGCCGGTGAAGACCTGGAACAATTGTTGCCGGAAGCTTTTTCTGTTGTCCGGGAAGCCAGTAAGCGGGTTCTTGGATTACGTCCATTTGATGTTCAATTGATTGGCGGGATGGTGCTAAACGCTGGGAAAATAGCTGAGATGAAAACGGGTGAGGGGAAAACCCTGATGGCAACCTTACCGATCTATCTCAATGCTTTGTCAGGCAAGGGAGTCCATGTCGTCACTGTTAATGATTACCTTGCAAAACGTGATGCCGAATGGATGGGGAAGGTTTATCGTTTTCTTGGTCTGACAGTCGATTGCATCGTTCATGGGTTAAATGATGTACAGCGCAAAGCTGCTTATGCTGCTGATATTACTTATGGAACCAATAATGAGTTCGGGTTTGACTACTTACGCGACAACATGAAGTTTGATCTGGACGATTATGTCCAGAGGGATCTCCATTATGCGATTGTTGATGAGGTCGATTCAATTCTCATTGATGAAGCCAGAACTCCGCTGATTATTTCAGGCCCGAGTGAATCCTCCAGCGACCTTTATCTGAGGGTTAACCAAATCATTCCTAAGTTGAAAAAAGGTGAGGTAATTGAAGAGCGGGATGGAAAAATTGGTCAGTCGGTAAAAAAACATACAGGCGAGTTTACTGTTGATGAAAAAGCTAAATCAGCAGCTTTGACCGAAGAAGGTGTGTCTAAGGTTGAAAAACTTCTCAGTGTTGAAAACTTATACGAGCCACAAAATATTGAGATTTTACATCATGTTAATCAAGCATTGAAAGCCCATGCTTTATTTAAGCGAGATGTTGATTATGTCGTCCAGGAGGGTGAGGTTCAGATTGTTGATGAGTTTACAGGTCGATTAATGCCGGGTCGGCGATGGAGTGACGGTTTGCATCAGGCTGTCGAAGCAAAAGAGGGTGTGAAGATTGCCAGTGAGAATCAGACTCTTGCAACAATTACCTTCCAGAACTACTTTCGCATGTATGAAAAACTAGCGGGGATGACCGGTACAGCTGAAACTGAAGCGGTTGAATTTAATGAAATTTATGGGCTTGATGCGGTTGTTATTCCAACGAATCGCCCCATGCAGCGGATTGATAAAGCCGATGTGATTTACAAGACTGAAAAAGAGAAATTCCTTGCTGTGATCGAGGATATTGTTGAATGTCACAAAAACGGTCAGCCAGTTCTGGTTGGTACAATCACCATTGACAAATCTGAAGTCCTTTCTAATTTACTGAAAAAACGGGGGATTCCACACCACGTTCTTAATGCCAAACAACATGAGCGTGAGGCTTATATTGTCGCTCAGGCCGGAAGTAAGGGGGCTGTAACCATTGCGACCAATATGGCAGGACGTGGTACGGATATTGTTCTTGGTGGAAACCCGGAAATGATGGCGCGAGCCGAAGCGGCCACTGCTGAGGACCCTGAAGCTCGTTTCAATGAACTTTTACCGGGTTATATGGAACGCTGGAAGGCTGAGCGACAGGATGTCCTCGATGCTGGTGGTCTTTATATTCTGGGAACAGAGCGGCACGAATCGCGACGGATTGATAACCAGTTACGGGGCCGTTCCGGTCGGCAGGGCGATCCTGGGAAAAGTCACTTTTATCTCAGTCTTGAAGATGACCTGCTGCGTATTTTTGGTTCGCAACGGGTGGCTTTTGTGATGGATAAGCTGAAAATTCCTGACGGCGAGCCGATTGAACATGGAATGATCAGCAAAGCTATTGAAAATGCCCAGAAAAAAGTTGAAGGACATAACTTTGATATTCGTAAGCATTTGATCGAATATGATGATGTTATGAACCGTCAACGCGACGTTATTTACACCCAGCGTCGTGAGGTTTTGGGAGGGGAGCAGCTGCAGGAAACTTTTAGGGGGATTATTGCTGATGCCGTAGCCGATATGATTGCAACATTTTGTCCTGATAAAGGCGCTTCAGCAGACTGGGACTGGACCCGTTTGGCAAACGATTTCTTGAATCAGTTTAACTTCCCTGCGGATCTTGACTCTGTGGATCCAGCGAATGCGAAACGTGAAGAGTTGGAAGAGCTGCTGAAGAAGCAAGCGGAAAGTCGATTGCAGGAAAAAGAAGAAGAATTTACGACGCCGATCATGGAACATTTGATGCGGATCTTGTTGCTGCAAACGATAGACACTCAATGGAAGGATCACCTTCTTTCGGTTGATTATCTGAAAGAGGGGATTGGCCTGCGCGGATATGGGCAAAAAAATCCCAAGGAAGAATATAAGAGGGAAGCCTACGCATTGTTTATGGAGATGATGGGGCGCGTACGGGAAGAAGTTTTACAGAAAATTTTCCGAATTCAACTCGCTCGGCAAGAGGATGTTGAACAGCTGGAAGCACGGCAAAGACAACAGAAAATATCGATGAACCGAGTTGATGGTGAAGACCAAACAAAGAAACCAGCAATTCGGGATGAAGACAAGGTTGGACGAAATGAATCTTGTCCCTGTGGAAGTGGGAAAAAATACAAGAAATGTTGTGGAAAATAGGAATTCAGAAAGCGATATGACTGAACATCCACCAAATCCGGCAATATTATTGATCGATGATGCACCTCTGATTCTCGATCTTTTGGAAGATATTCTGGAAAGTCTTGATTGCCCGATTCTCCGTTCTGAACTGGGGTTAGGAATTACCCAGATGCTGGATGAGGAAAACGTTGCGGTGGTTTTTTGCGATGTTTCTTTGCCGGATATCAACGGTGTTAATGTGCTGCAGATGATCAAGCAGCATACCCCGGAGATCCAGGTTATTATGATTTCCGGACAACAAGATTTTGATGTCGCTCGTCAGGTGTTACGCGAGCGTGCCTTAGATTATCTGGTCAAACCGTTTTCTCCAGAGGAAGTGCTTCGTTCAGCAAAGTTGGGAATCAGCTCCTACTTTCAAGCTGTTCATCAAAATGAGGCCAGACTTGAGGCCCAACGGCGCATGGCCGATCTTATTCTCCTTAAAAAAGTTGGAGAGACCGCCAGTTCGGGCAATGGTTTACAAGAGTTGTTTGATCAGATCCTGGACTCGATAGTCCATTCTACCGGGGTTGAAGTTGCTTCACTGATGCTCCTCAAAGATGATGGCTTACTACATATCGCTGCAGCCTACGGGTTAGCGCCAGATATTGCGCGCACCGTCAGGGTTGCGCCCGGAGAAGGGATCTCTGGACATGTTTTAGCCACCGGAGAAGCCGTTCTGGTGCCCAATATTGATCAGGACAGCCGTTTTAAAAGTCTTGACGGTGGGCTGCGCTATAAAAATCAGTCGTTGCTCTCCGTACCAATTTATGTCCGTGATGAATTTGTTGGGGTCATCAACGTTAACAATAAAAAATCTGGATATCCTTTTGATCTGGAAGACCAAAATCTTTTAGTTGCGATTGCCAATCAAGTCTCGCTGGCGATGGAAAACTTCGAATTGATTAATAATTTACGCCAGCAAGCTTTGGTTCTTGAGCATACAAATGAAGATCTGGTTCGAGTGAACAGGGCGCGTACCCGTTTGGTGTGTAACCTTTCTCATGAATTAAAAACTCCACTGACATCCATCATGGGGTACATCGATTTATCCCTCACTTTTTTCAAGAAACTGTCTGAGGATGAGCTTAAGGATAATCTGCTTCAGGTGCATGGTGAGGGGAAGCGTCTGGAAAGATTAATTACCGGAATGCTGAGGTTGTTTTCTATCGAGTCGGAACGTGAGGTCTGGCGATGGAAATCTTTTGGTGTCCCTTGGTCTATTGCCGATGCTCTTCAGTATTACAGCTCTAAAATGGGCGAGCGTAATCTGGCAACTGAGATCAATATCCAAGAAGATTTACCCGAGATATATGGAGACCAGGAAAAGTTCGGGATGGCTTTCAATTCTTTGATCGATAATGCCGTTAAATTCAATTGTGATGGTGGACGGGTGAGAATCACGGCGGAAGTGAAGAAGTTTGAGGGGCTTGATTATGTCTACCTGCAGATTTTCAATGATGGTCAGACTGTACCAACAAGAGCCCACGAGACGATTTTTGATTCTTATACTCAACTCGGCGACATCGATACAGAAAAACCGCATGGTGTAGGCATTGGTTTGGCATTGGTTAAAGTTGTTGTTGATCGGATGAAGGGTGATATTTTTCTCGAGGAACTCACTGATGTATGTGAAGGTACCTGTTTTGGCCTCATGCTGCCAACTGAGAATACTTATAACCAATTGGTGAGTTGAAGATAGCAAGACTCGTCAGTTTTTATGGTAGATTGTTATTTTTCTGCTTCTCATATTAATAAAGAGCGAATATGGATCATATTGATATCCCCACGGGGTTCCGTTTTTCAGGAATGGCAAGTGGAATTAAAAAAACTGGAAAGCTTGATTTAGGATTGATTGTCTCTGACTCCCCAGCGGATTGTGCAGGGGTATTCACCGAAAACAAAGTGATTGCGGCGCCATTACAACTGACAAAGCCAAGGGTAGCAAAGGGCAAATGCCAGGCCATTCTTGTCAACAGTGGTAACGCAAATGCCTGTACTGGAGCCGAAGGGCTTCGGAATGCTGCGGCGACATTAGAGCTGCTTGCCTCTGAGTTACAAATTTCGGGTGATCTGGTCGCTGTTGCTTCAACTGGAGTGATTGGCGAACTGTTACCGCTCGCCCCGTTTCAGGGTGGTGTACCTCAGCTTGTTGGCAATTTGTCTGCGGATGATGCGCTTGTTGTTGCTGAAGCGATCATGACAACTGATGCTTTTATCAAAGTCTCTTCTGCAGTTGAAAGCGGACAACAAAACTATAAAATCCTCGGAATTGCTAAAGGGGCGGGGATGATCCACCCCAATATGGCAACCATGCTTGGTTTTGTCCTTACTGATGCACAGGTCAATCCTGAACTGCTCAATTTTGCGCTGCAACAAGCCGTAAAAAAAAGTTTCAACTCAATTACCGTCGATGGTGATACTTCAACAAATGATATGGTTCTTCTACTGGCCAACGGCTCCTCAAATTCTGCACGGATCGACCCTGAGACGCGTGAGGCAGAAATATTCTGCCATCACCTTGAAGGGGTTCTTCTCACTCTTGCTAAAATGATTGTCCGCGATGGTGAAGGTGCGACAAAATTGGTTCAAATCCGGGTTGTGGGAGCTGAAAGCCAAGATTCAGCACGAATAGTTGCGCGTTCGGTTGCCACATCCGCGTTGGTCAAGACAGCGTTTTTTGGTGCAGATGCAAACTGGGGAAGAATCATTGCTGCCGTTGGTTATTCCGGCATTGATGTTAACCCGGACCGAATTGATATCAGCTTTAATCAGGTTCCCGTGGCGGTTAATGGTTTAGCTGTCGGGGGAGAAAATGAAGCAGAGGCGACCAAAGTGTTGCAACTTGATGAATTTGTTGTGACGATCAATCTGCATCAGGGTGAAGCTGAATCCAGCTATTATACTTCCGACCTCAGTTATGAATACGTCAGAATAAATGCTGATTATCGTACCTGATATCTCTTTTCAGTGAAAACTTATACCCCATTTATTCTATGTTTAAGCGAATAATTCTTATTGTTTTAGATGGTGTCGGTGTTGGAGCATTGCCTGATGCTGAAAAATATGGAGACCAGGGTGCGGCTACGTTGCAGCATGTGGCTGAAGCTGCAGGGGGGTTGTATCTGCCTCACTTGGAAAAACTCGGTTTAGGACATGTTGTCCCAGTTACAGGGGTTGCAAAGGCATCTGTTCCCACTGGTTGCTGGGGCAAAATGGTTGAAAAAAGCCCGGGGAAAGATTCTATCACCGGGCATTGGGAGCTTGCTGGTGTTGTCCTTGATCATCCTTTTGCGGTATACCCCCAAGGATTTCCAGAGGCAATTATTAATGCTTTTATTACTGAGACAGGTTTGAGGCCTCTTGGTAACATTGCCTCAAGTGGAACAGATATCCTTGCTGCTCTGGGTGAAGAACATTTGCAGACAGGGCGTCCAATCGTTTATACCAGTAGCGACTCGGTTTTTCAGATTGCTGCACACGAAGATGTTATCTCTCCTCAAAGTCTCTACTCTCTCTGTCGCCAAGTTGAAAAAATCCTGCTTCCGTACAATGTCTGTCGAGTTATTGCACGACCATTTCAGGGAACGAACGCAAGTGATTTTTACCGAACATCAGGGCGTCACGATTTTCCTTGTAAACCACAAAGCCAAACGGTTCTTGAGCTACTGGAACAACAGGGGGTTGCAACTTGTGGTGTTGGTAAGATTGAGGATCTTTTTGCCGGAGAAGGACTCTCGCACTCATTCCCAACCTGTGATAATATGGATGGAATGAAAAAAACCATACTAGCTCTGGATGGAATAAATCGGGGCCTGATTATGGTTAATCTGGTAGATTTTGATATGCTGTATGGACACCGTCTGGATAGTCGTGGGTTTGCAACGGCATTACAGGAGTTTGATTGTTGGTTGCCGGAGTTGATGGGAAAAATGTCTCGTGAAGATTTATTGATTATAACTGCGGATCATGGTTGTGATCCGACAACTCAGGGGACGGATCATAGTCGAGAATATGTGCCGTTGCTGCTTTTTTCACCGGCTGTATCAGTCCCGAGAAATTTGGGAGTTCGGCAATCTTTTGCGGATGTTGGAGCGACTGTGGCAGAAAACTTTCATATGTCTTTACAAGCGGGTGATAGTTTTCTTTCTAACTTGAAATAAGGGGGTATTGTCCTTGAAAAAAATGTTTATATTATTGATCCTTACTTTTACTGCATTAACTTCATCATTTGCCCAGGCAGCAGACTTGAGAGTCGCTGACGGGACAATTACCTCAGCAATTAAAAATCAGTTGCCGGTCGACAGAATTGAATCATACCGTGCTGATTTTGGTAAACTGTACTGTTTTACCCGTATAGTGGGAGCACAGGAAGATACAGAAGTTACCCATGTCTGGTATTATCAGGACGCAGAACTCGCCAGGGTGACATTGCCTGTTAAATCTTCTGATTGGCGAACCTATTCATCCAAGCGCTTTTTACCTCAATGGGCAGGACGCTGGAAGGTTGTTGTTTTGGATGGCGAGGGTGATGAAATCGCAACGGTTCCTTTTTCGCTGGAATAATACAGATATCAAAAAAGGCGGCCTTTCAGGTCGCCTTTTTTGATATCTGTTGAAAATAAAAATTATTTATTTGCCTTTGCTGCTCTAGCTTTGGCCAGGTTACCCGCTAAATCACGTTCAACGGCCATTTGCCGGCGGCTTTCTGAGTAATTTTTTGATGCGAGTGACTGACTGCGCAGAATATCGAATTGTTTCCGGTATGTTATTGCAGTCATGTTATGGGCCGTTTTTAGATGTCGAGAGAGAGTTTTGAATCCTTTACCACAAATCATGCAGTAGATTTTATCTTTACCAAACGCTTTTTTTCTGCTGATAACGGGAGTCTCTTCAGTAACTTCACTTGTTTCTATCGATTCTCCTTTTTCCAATGCAGACAAGGTAGAATAGACTTCATTTAATTCGTCAATAAGTTCTTCTTTAGACATGGGGGTTGTTGATGCATGGGCTGCAATAATATCTGCAGCCATTTCCATAATATTTGCCATAGTGGTTTTCTCCTGTCAGAGTAGGTAATGGAAATATTTAATATAAAGTTCCCCCTTCTGATTTTAACAGAAAAACATGTTTAGAATAGAATTTAAAGTAAAGCAAGAACAAAAAGATCTTTGTACAACTAATAGTTGTATCGCTTAAGTTATTAACTCAATTATATTTTAAATGAATTATGATATCACAATTATATAACATCTATTTAATCCGATTGGCTGCTCTATGAATATAAGAAAAGCATTGGAAGATTCAGAACTGCAAACACTGTCATCTGTAGCTTGTTTAAGTTCAAGCAGTCAGGGCAGAAGGTATCCTTCAAAATTATGTACCATACGCACTGTTTTTCAACATGATCGTGACCGTATTTTACATTGCAAGTCTTTTAGAAGGCTTAAATATAAAACTCAGGTTTTTCTGTCACCAGAGGGGGATCATTACCGAACTCGCTTGACCCACACTCTTGAGGTGTCACAGGTTGCACGGACTGTTTCAAGAGCATTGCGACTGAACGAAGATCTGACGGAAGCTATTTCTTTAGGGCATGACTTGGGACACACTCCTTTCGGTCATGTTGGTGAAAGAGTGTTAAACAACTTGGTTCCAGGTGGGTTTCACCACGTTAAACAAAGTTTACGTGTTGTTGACATATTGGAAAAGGATGGCAAAGGGCTCAATCTGACTCATGAAGTTCGGGACGGTATTCTGAAACATTCTAAAGGGCAGGGAGGCTTGTTGAATCCTGATTCCCAATCCCGAGCAATAACTCTGGAAGGGCAGGTGGTGAGGATAGCGGATATTATTGCTTATACGAGCCATGACCTTGATGATGCTATTCGCGGGCATGTCATCAAGGCTGCAGATATTCCCAAAGACATTTCAAATGTAATAGGCTTGCGTCATTCCTGCAGAATAGATCGGATGATCAGAGATCTTATTAACGAGTCAATCGCTGATGATTGTAACCAGATTCGACTGTCCTCTGAAATGGACGAAGCTATTAGAGCATTAAGGTCCTGGCTTTTTGATCATGTTTATCAGGCTGAATCGGTGCAGTCTGAATTCAATAAGGCCTCTCACCTCCTCCACGAACTATTTCATTATTTTTGTGAAAACCAGGCTGTTTTTTTGCAGTATGGGGGACAACGCTTTTCCGGAGACCCTCTTGAGGTATCTGTGGCGGACTTTATTGCGGGAATGACAGATCGTTTTGCTTTGTCACTATATCGAGAGTGTTTTCTCCCGCAGCCATGGAGAAGTATTTGATGTGTAATAGTTTATTGGAAATTTATTATAAAAACTTGACAGGCTCAAATCTCTATGCTAGCTTTTGAAGCGCTTTCCTTGGAAAATCAAGGAGTTCGAGCAATTTCTGGGGGCATCTAGACGATGGTCAATGACCGAAAACTTATTTTTCGTTTAGGGGAGGTGGGTTTTTTACTGGAATTGACCGATGTTGTTGAAGTTGTAGACCAGATTGCAAAAATAATTGACCCTGGTCGCAGTGATATGAGTCAGGGAATTGTCTTTGCTCTGCAGTTTCGACAAACATGGATTCCGGCGATTGATCCTGCATTAATATTGGATATTCCCTCAGCCACTAAGCTGTCGGAAAAAATAGCCATTATTGTCCGTAGCCCTGAAGGGAATTGGGCGTTATTGGTTGATCGGATCGATGAGTTGTCTGCTGCTGAAAAAATGACATCATGTGAAATCCCATCCCTTTTAAAGGTTCCGGCGATGGGTTTTTATTCGCAGATAAAGCTTTTAAATCAAGAGCCTATGATTGTGTTTGAACCGGAGCTCTACTATGGCTCTGCCGTTGCTGTGCTGTGATGCGCTATGGTCTTTTTCGCGTGGGAATCCTAAATTATGCTATTGCTCTGCAGCAAATTCAAAAGATTCTACAGGGTTCCAAAGGCTATACCTTGCCACGGCTCCCTGGGGCGGTTTCCGCTGTCATAGTCGATGCCGCTGAGTTGATCCCATTACTTGATTTAGGCAGAATGCTTGGCGAAAACAACCAAAAAGAGCTAACATCACAACCATATCAAATTCTTGTAGATTCGGAATATGGCACTGTTGCTTTGCCCGCCGATTCGATAGCTCGGATAGTCTCTGAAAAAAAAGGTGCATTATTGAAGAGCCCATCAAAAGAGAGGATTTTGGGATCCGTTGCTAAGTTTGTTTATTTATCCGAAGAATATAATATTCTGGATATCAATTTTCTAGCCATAGAAATGACCCAGGGTTTTTGGCAAAGCCATTCTGATTCTGGTGGTGCGGGGAGGCATCAATGATGAAAAAATTACTGTTGGCCGATGATAGTATAACTATTCAGAAAGTCGTCGGTATTATCTTCTCCACAGAAGAATATCAGCTTGAAATGACTGACGATGGGGACAGTGCATTTAAAAAAGCCCTTGAGGAAGTTCCGGACTTGGTTCTTGCAGACATATCGATGCCCGGGAAAGACGGTTTTGAACTGTGTCGAGCTATCAAAAATGAACCTAGACTTGCCAACACGTCTGTTCTCCTCTTGCCGGGAGCTTTTGATCATTTCGATGAAATAAAAGCGGGAGAAGTTTGTGCTGATGGTTGGTTGACAAAACCTTTTGAGTCACAAGCCCTGCTTGATAAAGTCTCTCAACTTCTTGAGGCTGAACCGGTGAGAATGGCTGGTATGGAGGCAGTCGTAGCTGAAGATGCGACTGAGCAGAATGATATTGATCCCATCGATTCTGCTGATAGAGATTTATCAGTCGATGAATCCGTTCTTGGTCTTGATGAGATCGAAGAAGTCACCGTGCCTACAGATGATGCTGATGATGAATCTCCAGATGATATCTGGGACGCAGTTTCTTTTGCTGAGGAAGATCTTCAAGGTCAGAGTGAATCAACACATAGCGATTCTAACGATGAAGTTTCATTTGCCGCTGATGTTATTGACCCTTCAGCTGTTGATGACGTCAATATTGAGCCGGCAACAGATGATGTTAATCCTGAACCGGAAGCAGATGATGAGGTTTTATCTGCTTTTGCAATTGAAAATAATGAAAATTCTGAAGATCCATCTTTCGGAAAGGCTGTTGAAGAAGATCTCGTAGAAGAATCTCAGGAAGAGACCTTTAATCATGTTGACACCACTGAAGAGGTTGAGAATACCGCAGCACCAGACCCGTTGGAACCTGTTTCTGAAGTGCTGCAAACGGAAGCGCTTGAGGGGGAAGAAAGCGTCGATTTTTCAAAGTTCACGGAGGCTGAAGATGAGTTTCAGCAGTCGGAAGAACAAGTCAAAGGGGATTCTTCTTTTACCGTTAACGCTGTGAATGAAGAATCTCTGGATGATCCTGAAGATGGGACTGCGTTACGGGTAGATGAACCATTTGTTTTCGCGGATGAAGAAGAGATGGAGCCCCTAAATTTGGAAGAAGGGGATTTTGCTGAAGAGGACCCTATACCAACTTCATTAGCTTCAGAACCGGAAGTTGAGGAAGAGGTTGAATCTTTTGAGCCATTAGATAGTTCAGTCAAGCCTGATACTGAAACCTTCACGGTTGAAGATGAACCTACCGAGTCAGATGACGATGATGTTATCATGGACTTGCAGGAGGAGGATGAACTAGACAGTGAAGACGCTTTAATTGTCGAAAGTAGCGATGTATCCTCTGCAGATGATCAGGTCCTGGACCTTTTAGAAGATGAAATAATAGAGGAAGAGGGTTCTGAAGTTGAAGCAGTTGAGCCGGATGATGTTGAACCTTTTGTTTCTGAAGCTCTAGAATCAGAAGATGAAGTGTTTGTTTTCTCGGCTGAAAGTGAAGAATCTACTGATGAGTTAGCGCCGGCCCCTGAAGTTTCTGAAGCTCTAGAATCAGAAGATGAAGTGTTTGTTTTCTCAGCTGAAAGTGAAGAATCTACTGATGAGTTAGCGCCGGCCCCTGAAGTTTCTGAAGTTCTAGAATCAGAAGATGAAGTGTTTGTTTTCTCGGATGAAAGTAAAGAATCTACTGACGAGTTAGCGCCGGCCCCTGAAGTTTCTGAAGCTCCGGAATCAGACGATGATGTGTATGTTCTCTCGGATGTAAATGAAGAGTCTGCTGTCGAATCAGAACTGGTTACAGAAGTCGCTGAGGATGAGAATTTCATCTTTGAAGAAACGGCCACGAATGATTTTGGTGATGTTGCCATTACGGCCGGTGTCGCTGCTGCTGGGGCTGCTCTGTCTGCAACAGAGCAGGTTGAACAACAGTTACAAGAACTCTCTGATGATGAATTGAAGGATGTTGTTGCCAAAGTTGCTGGGCCAATGATCGAAAAAATGGCCAGAGAAATGTTAGAGAAGATTGCTTGGGAAGTTGTCCCTGATTTAGCTGAGGCGATGATCAGTGAAGAAATTCGTAAAATTAAAGAGGGCGAATAGTTAGATCATTAAAAGTTTTGATGCTCCTTTTCTGGGGGGCAGCAGGGAAATCTTGACTTCCTTGCTGCCCCCCTTTATTGTTCCTCCCCATACCAAAATTGAAGCACTGTCCATGTTTATTTGTGAGACCACGACATAGCTAATTTAACAACACCATCTTTATTCAAGGATTTACCAGTAATGAAAACAGAGCTTTCTAAAGGTTACGAGCCGGAACAAGTTGAAAAAAAATGGTTTGATGTCTGGGAAAACCGTGGAGATTTTCATGCCGATGAAAATTCTCCCAAGCCCCACTATTCTATTGTTATCCCCCCTCCAAATGTCACCGGTGTTTTGCATATGGGCCACGCTCTGAATAATACCTTGCAAGATATCCTCTGCCGCTGGAAGCGGATGTCTGGTTACGAGGTCCTCTGGATGCCGGGTACGGATCATGCCGGAATTGCAACCCAGAATGTTGTTGAAAAGCAGCTTGCTGCCGAAAATAAGGATCGACACGAACTGGGACGCGAAGCTTTTATCGATCGGGTCTGGAAGTGGCGTGAAGAATCTGGTGGACAGATTATCAACCAGTTAAAGCGGCTTGGGGCTTCCTGCGATTGGGAACGTGAACGATTCACTATGGACGAAGGTTTGTCAAAGGCCGTCCGTGAAGTTTTTGTGAGTCTTTATGATGAGGGTTTGATTTACAGGGATAACCGTTTGATTAACTGGTGCCCTCGTTGTCATACTGCTCTGTCTGATCTTGAAGTAGAGCACGATGACAAGAGGGGCAATCTTTGGCATTTGCGTTATCCAGTTCAAGGGACAGATGAATACATTATCGTTGCAACAACTCGTCCAGAGACAATGCTGGGGGATACTGCTGTTGCGGTACATCCCGAAGATGAGCGTTACAAAAACCTTATCGGCAAAAGTATTCTGTTACCATTGATGGATCGAGAGATCCCGATTATTGCTGATGAATATGTTGATATGGAGTTCGGTAGTGGTGCGGTCAAAATCACACCGGCTCACGATTTTAACGATTTCGAAATTGGAAAACGGCATAATCTTGAATTTATCAACGTGTTGGATGAGTCAGGGATGATCAACGACAACGGTGGCTCTTATGCTGGCATGGATCGTAATGCTGCGCGAACGAAGGTTGTCGCGGATCTGAAATCGCTGGATATGTTGGAAAAGATTGACGATTATACCAATGCTGTTGGTGAATGTTACCGTTGCAGAACCACCATTGAACCCTATATGAGTAAGCAGTGGTATGTTGCGGTAAAATCCCTTGCTGCAGAGGCGATTAGGGCCGTTGAGTCGGGTGAGACCAGGATTGTTCCACAGCAGTGGGAAAAGACTTACTATGAATGGATGTACAATATCCAGGATTGGTGTGTAAGCCGTCAGATCTGGTGGGGGCATCGCATCCCCGCCTGGTTTTGTGATGATTGTGGAAAAATAACTGTTTCGCGTGAGGATGTCTCTGTTTGCAAGCACTGTGAGAGCACAAATCTGCGCCAGGAAACAGATGTTCTCGATACCTGGTTTTCTTCCGCTCTGTGGCCTTTTTCTACAATGGGATGGCCAGAGCAGAGCAAAACCCTGGAAAAGTTTTATCCTACCAGTTGCTTGGTGACCGGTTTCGATATTCTTTTCTTCTGGGTTGCACGGATGATGATGATGGGAACCAAATTTATGAAAAACGTTCCCTTCAAAGAGGTCTATATTCATGCTTTGGTGCGAGATGCACACGGGCAAAAAATGAGTAAGAGTAAGGGCAATGTTATTGATCCGTTGACCATCGTTGATGAATATGGTGCCGACGCGTTTCGCTATACACTCTGTGCTTTTGCTGCCATGGGTCGCGATATTAAATTATCAACTGAACGTATTGGCGGCTATCGAAATTTTGTCAATAAGCTCTGGAATGCCAGTCGCTTTGCTCTGATGAATCTGGAAGATTTTGTGCCCGCAGAAAACAGTCTGATCAGTTTGCCCTTGTCGCAAGCAGATCAATGGATTCTGAATCGTTATGCTGTTGCTGCAGAAGAGGTGAATAAGGCTTTGGCAGACTATAAGTTTAACGATGCCGCCAGTATCCTTTACTCTTTCACCTGGCATGAATTCTGTGATTGGTATATTGAGCTGAGTAAAGAAAATTTATATGGTGACAATGCTCCAGTTCGCAAAGCCACACAGACTGTTTTATTCACAGTGTTGGAGGGTTTATTGCGCATGTTGCATCCAATCCTTCCGTTTGTAACCGAAGAAATCTGGCATGCTCTGCCAGGTGAACGTGGCGCCGATTCGATTATGAAGATGACCTATCCAACGACAGCTCTGATTGAAACCGATGAAAATGTCGTTGCCGATATGGAAAGGGTTATGGACGTTATTCGTGCAATTCGTAACGTGCGTGGAGAGCTGGATGTCCCACCCGGAAAGAAAATAAAGGTTGTCCTCGACTGCAAATCTGACTCTGCAGTGCAATCTATTCAAGCTGGCCAGGCGTATATTCATTCCCTGGCCCGGGTTGAAGATCTTGTGGTCGGTGTCGCAGTAGAACGGCCCAAACAGGCCTCGACACAGGTTGCTGGTGAAGTTGAAGTGTTGATCCCGTTAGCCGATTTGATTAATGTTGCTGAAGAAGAGGCACGTTTAAATAAAGAGATTGAAAAAGTGCAGAAGGATGTTAGTTTCTTTGAAAAGAAATTATCCAACGAAAAATTTGTTGCAAATGCTCCACCCCAGGTCCTGGACAAAGATCGTGCTAAATTAACCGCAGCTACCGAAAAGCGAGAGATATTACAACAGAGTTTGAAAAAAATACTGACTCTAAAATAATCTGGGTTAGATGGCCGGCTAGGTATGACTTTTCCGGTCATTTTTATCCGCGCAAATAGCTGTAGTCACTGCTGTTGACTGTTGATTAGAAATTCTCTATCTAAAGATTTTTTTGTTTAAATTTCTAACAATATTTAGTATACAGTATACGATCTGTATTTTACTGAGAGTTCTGATAACCCTGTTTTAGAGCTATGATTTTATTTTGACGTCGAAAGGATGTCGAAGATGACCGGGAGGAAAAGCTCTTGGCGGGGGCCGCCAGGACAACTTTACATGGTTCAGTTTCAGGAGGAGAGGCGTGCTGGGCCAGGATACTTGAGCAACATTGGTGATTGAATTTGGGAGATAACCCTGATTGACAATCGTTTCACATTCTCGAGGGATATTTAACTATGAATCTGTTTAAAAGTACTGTGGGAAGAAAGATTCTGATGGCAGTGACCGGGCTGATGCTGATTGGCTTTATTTCTGTCCATCTCCTTGGCAACTTATCGGTTTTCGCAGGTGCCGATGCGATTAATGCCTATGCCAAACATCTGCACGATCTTGGGCCGCTGGTCTGGATTTTCCGCTTGGCCATGTTGGTTCTGTTTGCTGTTCACATTACCTTTGGGGTTCAGCTTTATTTGGAAAACCGCGCTGCCACGCCGGATAACTATGCGGTTCAGAAAACCCTGGTGACAACCTTCTCAGCAAAAACTATGGTTTTTACTGGTCTGATCATTTTGGCTTTTTTGCTTTATCACCTTCTTCATTTTACTGTGCAGATCACTAATCCTGAGATCTCCGCAAAGAATATAGAAATGGTCGCATTGGCTGATGGTCACCTTACTTTAAATGTTTTTGCCATGGTGACGCAGAGCTTTCAAAACGCCTTTATTGCTCTGGTGTACATTGCTGCAATGATTGCTCTGACTCTGCATATTTTCCATGGGATCTCCAGTTGGGTACAGACTCTGGGTTGGAGTACCGGGAGCAGTCAGGACAAGGTGACTTCCATTGGTAAAATCGTGGCTATCGTTTACGGGTTGGCTTACATTGCCATTCCATTACTACTTCTCGCTCGCATTGTGAAATAGGGGGCTTATTGTGATATTAGACGGAAAAGCACCTACAGGCCCAGTTGAAACATCTTGGGATAGATACCGCTTCGATCAGAAGCTGGTTAACCCATCCAATAAGCGTAAATATAAGATTCTTGTTGTTGGATCAGGTCTTGCCGGTGGCGCCGGGGCAGCATCTTTAGGCGAACTTGGCTACAACGTTGACTGTTTCTGCTATCAGGACAGTCCACGACGTGCTCACAGTATCGGGGCACAAGGTGGAATTAACGCCGCTAAAAACTATCCTAGCGATGGCGATAGTATCTACCGGCTTTTTTATGACACGGTCAAGGGCGGTGATTTCCGCTCCCGTGAGGCTGATGTCTGGCGTTTGGCTCAAGTTTCCAACAATATTATTGATCAGTGCGTAGCACAGGGTGTCCCTTTTGCCCGTGATTATGCCGGTTACCTGGATAATCGCTCTTTCGGTGGCGCTCAGGTTTCCCGGACATTCTACGCCCGTGGTCAAACCGGTCAGCAGCTGCTTCTTGGTGCATATTCAGCACTGTCACGGCAGATTAAAAACAAGACCGTTACCATGCATCCACGTACTGAAATGCTGGATCTTGTTGTTGTCGATGGTGTTGCCAAGGGAATTACGGTTCGCAACTTGATGACAGGTGAGATTGAATCTCATTGGGGTGATGCAGTTATTCTGGCAACCGGTGGATATGTTAATGTCTTCTACCTGTCAACAAATGCTATGGGGAGTAGTGTCACAGCGATCTGGAAGGCAGCTAAAAAAGGTGCTTATATGGCTAATCCTTGCTATACGCAGATCCATCCAACCTGTATCCCAGTTCATGGCGATGCGCAGTCCAAGCTGACTCTGATGTCAGAATCATTGCGGAATGATGGTCGCATCTGGGTCCCTAAAAATGTTGAAGATTGTGAAAAACACCCAAGCGAAATTCCTGAAGAAGCTCGCGATTACTACTTGGAGCGTAAGTATCCTTCATTTGGTAACTTGGCTCCACGTGATATCTCTTCACGTTCGGCAAAAGAAGCCTGTGATGATAATCGCGGTGTCGGTCCAGGTAAGCGCGGTGTTTACCTCGATTTTGAAGATGCCATTAATCGTGTCAGTAAGAAAACAATTGCAGAGCGTTATGGCAACCTTTTTGATATGTACGAAAAAATCACTGATGAGAATGGTTATGAGCGCCCCATGCGCATTTATCCAGCTCCTCATTATAATATGGGCGGTCTCTGGGTCGATTATGAGTGCCAGAGTAACATCCCTGGTTTGTTCGTACTTGGCGAGGCAAACTTCTCTGTCCACGGTGCTAACCGCCTCGGTGCTTCGGCACTGATGCAGGGTCTGGCTGATGGTTATTTTGTTATTCCTTATACTATTGCTCCATATCTGGCTTCGGTTAAGCCTGGTGTGGTCAAGGATGACCATCCAGAATTCAAAAAATCTGTTGAAGATATTGAAGCTACGACCAGCAAAATCCTTGCAATTAACGGTAAAAAGACTGTCGGCGAGTTGCATAAAGAGCTTGGACACGTGATGTGGGAAAATGTCGGCATGGCGAGAAGTGATGCCAGTCTGAAGAATGCACTGAAGCGGATTCCAGAGATCCGTGATGAATTCTGGAATAACGTCAAGGTGCCCGGAGATAGCAAAGATCTCAATCAACAGCTCGAGAATGCCGGACGCTTAGCTGATTTCCTCGAATTTGCTGAAGTTATGGCTGAGGATGCCTTGAATCGTGAAGAATCCTGTGGTGGTCATTTCCGGGTAGAGCACCAGACTGACGAAGGTGAAGCAATGCGTGATGATGAAAATTTCAGTTACGTTGCTGCTTGGGAGTTCAAGGGTGTCGGGGTTAAACCTGAGTTGCACAAAGAACCTTTGAAATTTGAAAGAGTTAAACTTGCTGTGAGGAGTTATAAATAATGGATCTTACACTGCATGTATGGCGCCAGAAGGGGCCACAGGATAAAGGTAAGCTGGAGACCTATCCAGCTAAAGGAATCAGCTCAGACATGTCCTTTCTGGAGATGTTGGATGAAGTCAATGATGGGCTGATCA
>JAZBPC010000213.1:0-54085 GCA_036351455.1 Desulfuromusa sp. | reverse complement strand
TATCGCAGCGCTGACAAATCACTTTTTCCCCGAAATTTCAAATCGTTCCCGGTAATTTCTATGATGAATCCGGATGCGGGAAGATGTAACTTATAACTGCAAAAAAATCCAACGCCAGGGCTCAACAAGGAATAAATCGAAAATGTACGCTGTAATATTTAAAGCCGAAAGCAATGTACTCGATGATGCTTACATCAAAATGGCTACACGTATGAGAGATTTGGCAATTAATAAATATGGCTGCATTGAATTCACCGCCGTATCTGAAGAAAATCAAGAAGTTGCAATCTCATATTGGCACAATCAGGGACAAATAAAAGCATGGAAAAATGACCCAGAACACCAACAGGCACAAGAACTTGGAAAAACTAAGTGGTACAAATCATATCAGGTTCAAATTGCTGAAATCATCCGTAGTTACTGAAATGGCACATAACCATGCAATCAACGCGGACGGAAAATACGTTTGTAAAAAATTGTGACTGTAATCGAGATTTGATAATTTTCTGAGTGACGGGTTGGCATGAAACCGAAATTTCCCTTTCGCAATCTCGTACCTACCTTCTTCGCCGGATTGCTTGATGACCCGATCCTGCTGATACGGTCCCGCCCCGATGGCCGCCATCTGCTGTTTGACTGTGGTCAGGTTCACCATCTGGCCAAGCGCACATTTACCCATCTTGACGCTATTTTCATCAGTCATGCCCATATGGATCATTGGATGGGCATTGAAAGTGTCATTCGCCAGATGATTGCCTCGGCACGGACCATCAATATTTTTGGACCCCCGGGTATTTCGGACCGTATGGAACATAAGCTTTCCGGTTATGACTGGAACCTGGTTGAGGACTACTGGTGCAGCTTTCATGTCCATGAGATTCATCAGGAAAAAATAGAAAGTTCGATTTTTCCTGGTCCACAAGGGTTTCGTCGCCAGCCCGGTGAGGTTTTAAGCAGGAATAATCTTAACATCTATCAAACGCCCTACCTTCAGGTCCAGGCGGAAACCTGCGACCATCAGATAGCCAGTTTGATTTTTCGCATCAATGAAAGCCGGGCATATTCGATTGATCGACAAAAACTTGAATCTCTGGATCTGGTTCCGGGTCCCTGGCTGGGAGAATTGAAAAAACGCTATCTCGCAGGAAAAGGAGACGCGAAACCTTTGGAAGTTTTAAGCCTTCAGGCGGGGGGCATCAGACCGGTTTGGATTGAAAATGTCGCCGAATTGCTTGAACAGCTGATTGTTTCTCGGCCGCAAAGATCAATCGGCTACATCAGTGATATTGGTTTCAACCAGAAAAACAGAGAGACCATCTTCCGTTTTATGGCGGGGGTTGATTTGTTGTTCTGTGAATGCACCTTTTTAACTGCAGACAAAAACCGTGCACGCGCTTCAAATCATCTCTGCTGTGAAGATGTCAACCAGCTCCTCAACGAATTGCGGCCAGCCTATTTCCTGCCGATGCATCTGTCACGCAGTTACAGCCGTCGCAGCAATGAACTCTACAGTGAACTGAACCCGCCACCAGAAACCCAAATCCTCCAGATCCCACTGCAGATAACCCCACGGCCACTGCTGGCTGCTGAGATCCCGTGGCAGTTAAGTTCGGGGGAAACTTAATAGACTAATTCCTCTTTAAAAATCAGCTTATCTCCCTTGATAAAAATTCTGTTGAGATGCACATGCATATTCTCGCTACCAAAATTTTCATAATAAAGAAACATATTATCATCGCTCGGATGATTCCTTGAAGACAGGCTCCCACACATATATTGGGTAAAGGAATGGCCCTGATACAGATCATTTGTCTGCATCAGCTCAAGTTCGTGGGTATGTCCGCAAAAGACATGCTTGATGTTATGTAAGTGGACAAAATCTATCAGTGCTGCGGAGTTCTTTAACGGACATTCATCCGTTCCCAGAACGGAATAATGGGTCATCAACACGGGAATATCGTATTTCATGTCTTTAATTTTCAATGAAATTGCCTTGAGAACCTCTTTCTCCACATATCCGTCATCACTGTAGAGTTCATTTGAATCAATACAAATTATTAATAAGGTCTTGCCGTTTATTTGTATACATTTAATAAAATTGATATCAGTGCAATAGTCTTGAACCTTGGTTATTTCTCGATTCAGGAACATATGCTTCTTACTGGTTACGGTTGTTTCCGGAACAACTATGAATTCAGGTCTGTAAATGTATTTCTTAAACAGTTCATGGGATCGCATACTTCTTTTATCATGGTTCCCAAGGGTGGATATGACGTGTTGGCATGAAATCAATCTTAAAAACTCCCCGGCAGCAGCATATTCATCTTCAAGGCCATCCGTGGTATTATCCCCTGTATTGATAACAATATCAGCGTGATAGGAATTAATTTTATCAAGAAGAGCCCGGGTGTTTCCCGTCCAGTGTCTTGGACCAAAATGTAAATCAGATATATGTAGAATATTCATGTTTTCCCTCGTTTCTCTATATCACTATATACGCCTTGAGAAACATCTGGGCAGTTTATTTATGACGAAAACAGAATCCAGGGGACTCTTACCCGGAGCTATGAGACCTTGCCGACACTTAAATAGGTCGACACAATGAGCTGAACAAAAAATTGTTAACAATTTCTAGATTGGATCTGTGTTCAAAAAATGTTAAAATAGTGAGATTTCTTTACGGTTTCAGTAGCGTTTCTAACCATATTTAAGTTCAGACTCCCCAAACAGCTTGAATGTCCAGCCACGGTCGACACCCCAGCGACGCGGCCATTTTTTGCTGTAGATATTAGATCTGGCCAGACTCGCAGCCGGGTCAAAACTTACGTAGCAGTGGGTACATAAACATCCTCTGCTCCAGTTTCTTCAATGAATTTAGGACCAACCATGACAAAACATATTGGAATGCCGCCCGCACAGGGCCTGTACGATCCAGCCAACGAGCATGAAAACTGTGGTGTTGGATTTATCGCCAACATCAAAGGTAAAAAAAGCCATAGTATCGTCAAGCGTGGTATCGAGATTCTCTACAATCTGACCCACCGGGGTGCTGTAGGAGCTGATCCTCTTGATGGCGATGGTGCCGGTCTGATGATCCAAGTTCCGGATACTTACTACCGGGAAGTCTGCAATTTTGAGCTGCCTGCTGCCGGTGAGTACGGCGCCGGAATGATATTTCTCCCCACCGATCAAACCTGCCGAGAAGCCTGCATTGCTGCGCTTGATCAGGAGTTGATTCGTGTCGGGTGCACTGTTCTTGGTTGGCGCGAAATTCAGACGGACAGCAGTTCAATCGGTCGCAATGCACGTTCGGTGGAACCACGGGTAATGCAAATTTTTGTTGGCCGTGGCGAAATTGAAGCCGAGCGTCTCGACCTGATGCTCTACCTGGCTCGCAAACGGGCAGAAAACAAAATTCGGAACGACAGCCTGGCCGGAGCAGAAATGTTTTATGTCTGCTCGCTTTCCAGTCGTACCATCCTTTATAAGGGGATGCTCCTTTCTGAGCAGCTGAATACTTTTTACCCCGAGCTGGACGATAAACGTCTGGTCAGTGCCATAGCTTTTGTTCACCAACGCTACAGCACCAACACTTTCCCTACCTGGGATCTGGCCCAACCGTTTCGCTACGTGGCTCACAATGGCGAGATCAATACCCTGCGCGGCAATATCAACCGCATGCGTGCACGGACTGCATTGTTCGCACATCTTGATCTGGCCGATGGGGTCGCCGATCTCGATCCTGTCATCATTGAAGGAAGTTCTGACACCGCCTGCCTCGATAATGCACTTGAACTGCTGGTTTTGACCGGCCGGAGCCTGGCCCATTCATTGGCGATGTTGGTTCCCGAAGCCTGGGTCTCCAAAGCTCACCTGCGCCCCGAAGTCAAAGGTTTCTTTGAGTACCATGCAACAATGATGGAACCCTGGGATGGTCCGGCTAACATTGTCGCCTGCGATGGTAAACAGGTTGTTGCTATTCTTGATCGTAACGGCCTGCGTCCAGCCCGTTATTGGATCACCAGTGACGACGAGATTATTTACGCTTCAGAAGCCGGGGTTCTGGATATTCCCCCTGAGAAAATTCTGCGCAAAGAACGGCTGGCTCCCGGCAAGATGATTCTGGTCGATATTGAGACTGGCGAATTTAAGGAAGATCACGAAATCAAAGGTGACCTTGCCGCGGAACACCCCTATGCTGCATGGGTCCGCGAGTACCTGATCAGGCTTGATGATCTGCCAGCCCCGGCCACCAAAAGAGTTCCCAGTCTCAGTGAGTTACGACGGACACAGGGAAGCTTTGGCTACAGCCTGGAAGAAATGCGTGTGGTTATGGGACCAATGGCCAAGAATGGTCAGGAACCTGTCGGCTCTATGGGCACCGACACGCCGGTTGCGGTGCTATCAAAGCAGAGTAAATTACTCTACTGGTATTTCAACCAACTTTTCGCTCAAATTACCAATCCACCGATTGATCCTCTGCGCGAAGAGATCGTTATGAGCTTGACCCAATATCTGGGACCGGCACGTAATATTTTAATGCCTGGGCCGGAACACTGCCAGATGTTGGAGCTAGATAACCCTATCGTCACCAATGATGTCCTTGAACAGTTGCGTCATAGTGATATTCAGGGATTCCGCGGCACCACCTTGAGTACCCTTTTCGATGCGACCCAAGGCCCCGAGGCCCTGGAGCAGCGTCTTGAGGAATTATTCTCCGAAGCAGAAGAAGCAGTTGATGCTGGCCGTACCATTTTGGTGCTGTCTGATCGCGGAGTCTGCGCCAATAAAGCACCCATTCCAGCCCTACTGGCCTTATCCGGAATTCATCACCACCTGATCCGGGTCGCCAAACGGAGCCAATGCTCTCTGGTCGTCGAAACCGGTGAAGCACGCGACGTACACCACTTTGCCCTGCTACTGGGTTATGGTGCGACAGCAATCAATCCTTATCTCGCCTTTGAAACCTTGCAAGATATGATTAATCAGGGAATGTTGGCTGGTAAGGACGGTAACGATCAGGCCGACGAAGATACCGACAGCCTCCATTATTATAGTAAAAACTATATCAAGGCGATCGGCAAAGGGTTGCTTAAAGTTTTTTCAAAAATGGGAATCAGCACCCTGCAAAGCTACTGTAGCGCTCAGATTTTTGAAATTGTCGGCTTAAATAGGGAATTTACCGATAAATACTTCCCTGGCACCGCAAGCCGCATCGGTGGCGCAAGTCTAATTGAAGTCGCCA
Source organism: Desulfuromusa sp. (assembly GCA_036351455.1). Lineage (GTDB taxonomy): Bacteria > Desulfobacterota > Desulfuromonadia > Desulfuromonadales > Geopsychrobacteraceae > Desulfuromusa. The sequence goes on along the minus strand of JAZBPC010000213.1, from coordinate 48,840 downwards.
CAGAAAGCCTGATGCGTCACCGCCTTGCTTATGCTGAACGAGTGGATCGGCATCGCGATCTTGACCGTGGATCTGAGTACTCTTGGCGGCGTGAAGGGGAAGTTCACCTGATGAACCCCGAAGTCATCGCCCTGCTGCAACATGCTGTACGTGCTGGCAGCCGAGAAGATTACAAGCGGTTTTCAGCACAGGTTGATAACCAGAGCGAGCGCCTTTGTACCCTCCGTGGATTATTCAAGTTTAACCCACAGAATCCATCAATTCCAGTCGACGAAGTTGAACCCATTAGTGAGATCATCAAACGTTTCTGTACTGGAGCGATGAGTCTTGGTTCAATCTCACCTGAAGCTCACGAAACGTTAGCTATTGCCATGAACCGTCTTGGTGGCAAGTCAAACACTGGCGAAGGGGGTGAAGATCCTCGCCGTTTTACAGCGGATGCCAACGGTGACCTGCGCCGCAGTGCGATTAAACAGGTCGCTTCGGGGCGCTTTGGTGTCACCCCCCACTATCTGGTCAATGCCGATGAATTACAGATCAAGATTGCTCAAGGAGCCAAGCCAGGCGAGGGAGGGCAATTGCCGGGGCATAAGGTCAGTGAGTACATTGGTGAGTTGCGTTACAGTGTCCCTGGTGTCACCTTAATTTCACCGCCACCACACCATGATATTTATTCAATTGAAGACCTGGCCCAACTTATTTTTGACTTGAAAAACTGTAATCCTAAGGCCGATATTACCGTCAAGCTGGTCAGTGAGGTTGGTGTTGGCACTGTTGCTGCGGGTGTCAGTAAGGGGCACGCGGAACGCGTTATTATTGCTGGTTACGATGGCGGCACAGGTGCCTCTCCGACATCTTCAATCAAACATGCCGGCATTCCTTGGGAAATTGGTCTGGCAGAAACTCAGCAAACGTTAGTCCTCAACGATTTACGTAGCCGGATTATTGTTCAGACCGATGGGCAACTGCGTACTGGTCGGGACGTCATTATTGCCGCACTTCTTGGCGCCGAAGAATTTGCCTTCGCGACAGTAGCCCTGGTCACCATCGGCTGCGTGATGATGCGCAAATGTCATCTTAATACCTGCCCGGTTGGTGTTGCCACCCAGGACGAAGCCATGCGTGCCAAATTCACCGGCAGACCCGAACATGTTATCAACTATTTCACCTTCCTGGCTGAAGAGGTTCGGGAATTGATGGCGGAGTTGGGAGTCAGAAGCCTCGATGAACTGATTGGCCAGACCCAGTACCTGGAGATGGATAACGCTATTAAGCATTGGAAAAATCAGGGCCTTGACTTCTCCCGCATTCTAACCAAACCTCAGGTTGGAGACGAGGTTTCCACCCGACGCGTGCAGACTCAGGATCATGGTTTGGAAAAACAGCTGGATAATAAGCTGATTAAACTCGCAAAACCTGCCCTTGAGAATAAGGAAGCCATCAATATCGAGCTGCCAATCCGTAATTCTGATCGGACCTTCGGCACTATGCTCTCGGGTCAAATTGCCATGTTGCATGGCCGCGAAGGACTACCTGAAGGCACTGTCACTATTAACCTGACTGGCATTGCTGGGCAGAGCTTTGGAGCGTTCCTGGCTCCCGGGATTGACCTGCGGCTCATCGGCGAAGCTAATGACTATGTTGGTAAAGGGATGGCCGGAGGACGAATCAGCATCCGCCCTGACCCTAAAGCAACATTTGTCTGGCAAGAGAATTCGATTATCGGAAATACCGTACTTTATGGGGCCACTGGTGGTGAAGCTTACTTTGCCGGCAAAGCAGGCGAACGTTTTTGTGTTCGTAACTCTGGTGCTATCGCAGTTGTCGAAGGAACCGGTGACCATGGTTGCGAATACATGACTGGCGGTCGCGTCATCTGTCTGGGACGTACCGGACGTAATTTTGCCGCAGGCATGTCAGGAGGCTTCGCTTATGTGCTGGACGACGACAACCGCTTCCGTCGCCGCTGTAATCCGGCAATGATTGATCTTGAACAGATGGCAATTGAAGATGACGATGCTGAATGGTTACGCCAGATCATCAGCAATCACCACACACTGACCGGTTCACCACGTGCGGATGATATTCTCAATAACTGGGATGAGTATCTCCCCCGTTTTGTCCGGGTCTTCCCCCGTGAATATCGCCGGGCGCTCAACGAAAGTGCTGCCAAGGCTGAAAAAGAGAAGGAGTCCATCCATGGGTGATCCACGTGGATTTATAAAACACGGCCGTCGCGATAAGACATTGCAACCGGTCAATGCTCGATTGCAGAATTTCGACGAACACTATAACTATCCAAGTGAAGAAAAGGTCAAGACCCAGGCTGCTCGCTGCATGGATTGTGGTGTCCCTTTCTGTATGACCGGCTGTCCATTGGGTAATCTGATCCCGGAATGGAACGATCTGGTCTACCGCGGTCAGTGGAAACAGGCTTTGGCAGCTTTACATGCCACCAATAATTTCCCGGAATTTACTGGCCGGGTGTGTCCAGCTCCTTGTGAAACATCCTGTGTTCTGGGCATCAATGAACCCCCTGTAACCATCAAATTGCACGAAGTCTCAATCGTTGATAAAGGCTTTGAAGAAGGCTGGATCCGTCCCCACCCCCCACGCCAGCGGAGCGGTAAGAACGTTGCCATCATTGGCAGTGGCCCAGCAGGACTGGCGTGTGCCCAGCAGCTTAACCGTGCTGGTCACAAAGTGACCGTGATAGAAAAGACTGATCGCGCTGGCGGCCTTTTGATGTACGGAATCCCTCACTATAAGTTATGGAAGCAAAGGGTTCAGCGTCGCATTGATCTTTTGATGGCTGAAGGAATTGAATTCCGATATTCATGCGAAGTTGGCAAAGATATCGCCTTCGATGAAATCAAGTCGACCTTCGATGCTGTTGTGATTGCAACTGGCGCTGAAGAACCACGGGACCTCCCTGTTGAGGGGCGTGAGTTGAAAGGTATTCACTTTGCAATGGAATTCTTACCTCAGCAAAATCGTGCTTGTTGGGGAGATGTCAATGTCGCTGCACTGCACCCGAAACAAAGACTGATCAACGCCAAGGGGAAAAAAGTGATCGTCATCGGCGGTGGTGATACCGGTTCGGACTGTATTGGGACATCAATGCGACAGGGTGCAACCAGTGTCGTCAACTTCGAGTTGCTCGAGCATCCTCCGGCTGAACGCAGTGCCAATAATCCATGGCCACAGTGGTCACGTATTATGCGTGTCAGCACCTCGGTGGAAGAAATGCACGTTCTGGGCGGTGACGTCCACTACGAAATCATGACCACCCGTTTCATTGGTAAGGACAAGAACATCACCGGTCTGGAAACGGTCAAAGTCAGCTGGAAAAACGGACGGCCAGAGAAAATCCCGGGAAGTGAACAAATCTGGAAATGTGATCTGGTTCTGCTCGCTATGGGCTTTCTCGGACCACGCTCAGAACTTGTTAAACAAGCTGGTTGCGAAACGGATCAACGTTCCAACATCGTCACAGACGCTAACACCAGAATGAGTTCAATCGATGGTGTGTTTGCTGCTGGTGACTGTCGTCGCGGTCAAAGCCTGGTCGTCTGGGCTATCAGTGAAGGACGAGAAATCGCCAGATGTGTAGACGAGTACCTGACTGGTAACGAAAGCCAATTGCCAAAGGTCCGTTTAGAACCCTTCAATTATTAATTCACTGAGTTGATACAGGCTCTGTATTAATCACTGACCCCCATTTACGACGTTTATTTCCCCGCTGCAGGCAGCGGGGAAATAATTCCTCAACTGAACGAGCAATTATAATAAGCACATTCAGCTCGTTTACTGGGCAAACAACCAAACCCATCCGGAGAGTATTTTAACCAGCAAAAGATTGACTAAACAGATCATATGTCCTATAAGCTTGTATTCGTGTACTAGTACGTTAGTACACAGGGTTATAGACCCTTCTCAAAATATATTGATCTGTACAGATAACTCAAAGGAGAAACGACAATGAAAAAAATTCTCGGACTTTTCACGTGTCTGTTGCTTATAGCCTCTTCTGCTATCGCCTCAGACACCATCAAACTCGGTGCCTTCTTTGATCTGTCGGGTCGTGCTGCCTTCATCGGTACGCCAACCAAACTGGTTGCGGGGATGGTGGTCGACAAGATCAATAGCGAAGGCGGAATCAATGGCAAAATGCTCGAGTTAGTCATCGCTGATACCGAAGCAGATCCAGCTAAAACAGCGTCCATTGCTAAAAAGTATATTTATAAAGATAAGGTTGTCGCAATTATTGGTCCCACCCTGACCGACACCGGCATGAATGTTAAGAAAGTTGTCGATAAAGGTCAGATCCCGATCTTCATGACTGTCGGAGGCGATCCGGTTATTATGGGTGGTAAATTTGGCCCTTACAAATGGGTTTTTAAGTCTCCCCAACGCTCCAGTATTGCGGTTGAGCGGATGTTTATCTACCTCAAGGAAAAAGGGCTCACCAAAGTTGCTTTGCTCGCAGCCGCTGACGGTTTTGGAAAAGATGGGGCGCGCTGGATGGATAAGCTGGCACCAAAGTACGGTATTGAAATTGTAGCTCGTGAATCTTTTGGTACCCGTGATACGGACATGACCGTACAGCTGACGAAAGTCAAAAACAGTAACCCACAAGCTCTGTTGGTTTGGACTATTGGTCCGGCCGGATCTATCATCGCTAAAAATAAAGCACAGCTTGGCATTGACCTGCCCTTGTTCCAATGTCACGGGTTACCTGATCCCAAGTATATAGAACTTGCCGGTGCTGCAAGTGAGGGCGATCGGATGCCTGCAACCAAACTGATGATTGCCAATGAGCTGCCTGACAGTGATCCGCAAAAACCAATCATTCAGGAATTCATCAAGCTCTACAAAGAGAAGGGCTATGACAAACAATTTCCGATCAATACCCATTCAGGATATGCCTGGGATGCTATCATGATTGTTGCAAATGCAATCAAACAGGTAGGAACAGAACCAGAAGCCCTGAGGGCAGCGATCGAAGGCACAAAAAACTATGTCGGAATCTCAGGGACCTACAATATCACCAATGAAGATCACAATGGTCTTGATGTTGATTCAATGGTCATGGTTCAAGTAAAAAATGGTGAATTTGTGTTAGCTGAGTAGAAAGCTAGCGGGCAGTTGCTACAATTATAGAGCCTTCCGAAAAGTGAAGGCTCTTTTTTATTATCCCTAATAGGTCACAGATGAAATACGATTTTGATTTTTCACAGATGCCCGACTACATTTTGATCAAAACGGGTGGATTTGATGTTGTCGAAGACTTTTATAAACTCCTGAAAGATCTGTTAACTTCTCCCAAATGGCATCAAGGGACACCATTGGTGATTGATCATCAGTATCTTGACCTGAAAAAAATGACTTTCGAAGACGTTAAAATGATCCAGTCTATTATTGAATTCCATGCAGAAAAACTGGCTGGAGCCAAATGCGCTTTTGTCATTTGCGGCAACAGCAAAACATTAGCGGCTGAATTGAGCAGTCAAGAAAAGCAAAAATCTATCTCGCCCATCAAGTTTTTTTCTGACCTAGGGGCAGCAAAAAGTTGGGTATTAGGCATTAAAAATAATTCCGGAAGCTAACTCTTCCACCAAAGCAAAAAGCGAGCGGACTTTATAAATAGTCCGCTCGCTTTTAAGTCTGCTAACAATGCGTAGAGGCAAGTTTAATGCTTGGAGCTGACACCTTCCGCCTCAGTCTTCTCATGATGTCCTTCCTCCTCATCTTCCCAGCCGGTCCACATTGTTTTGATATGATCGGTGGGTGTACGTCCCAAGGTCGCCAGGTAAACATGAGTCGGGATAAATGCAATAAGGCAACATGCGAGCAGGAAGTGGAGCCCTGCCAGAAGCTTGAGGCCTCCAACCATGACAATCAGACCACGCAATGGATCAACATTAGTCAAAAAGATTCCCGTCAAGCTAACCAGTGGCATCATCACAAACATGATAGCGAGATAAACAGACTTCTGCATAGGATTAAACTTACTGTCCGGAGTTGGATGGTGAGGGTTCTCCCAGCCCAGGAAGTAGGTTAAAAAATAAAACTTTGCTTGCTTTAAAATTCCACTTTTTAAATCTTCTACTTTAGGAACATACAAATTCGCCATTGTCCGCGCGACAAAAGTGTAATAAAAAAACCACAGAGAAAACGAGATAGCAACAACAAACCCTGCGGTATTATGAAGATAAATCGCAGACTTATAACTGCCAAGGACAGTAATATACTCGGGAAAGCGAATCTGAGCACCAGAAACTGTCAGCGTTACAATGCCAAAAGCATTCAGCCAGTGCCAGATCCGAACCGGTATCGGTTGTAGATAAATTTGGTCTTGATGTTCTTCAGCCATGATAAATCCCCTTATTGTTTTCGGTTTTTACGGGTCAAGAAACGTAGAGTTCCATGGCCAATCGGCATAATGAAACCACCGCAAATGATAATTAAGCCAATGATGTTCATCACGGGGCTACGCGTAGGTCCAGTCATATAGAAGTTAGGTGTTCCGTACAGGGTATCCAGCATTGCACCTTCTTCAACTGTCATCCGCTGGTAAGGACCACTTTCAGTCGGAAAAGCAACGAAGCTTGTTTGCATGCTACCGGGACCTGAAGCATGACAGAAGCTACAGTCATAGCGGTTATCCAGTGTACTCAGATCATGGGAAATTTCACTTGGAACCATCGTACCGCTTAAATGCAGATCACTATAAGCCGGGTTTTTATTAAAAGTGCGCAATTCCGCAAGGGAGATATGGTTATCACCGTCAATATCGATGATTCGCATAATCTCTTTGTCACCGCTATACTCTTTTAAATCCTCATAAGTAGAAAAACGATAACCCTTACCCCCTTCTGTTTTCTTCCTTTTCTGGGTAATATTTAAAACAATTTCATAGCCCTCAGACGAGGTATGGCAAGTGATACAAGGAAGTTTCGAGATATGAAGACTTGCCTGTGGTAACCATTTTGAGTGGCTATCCATAACATCAACATCTTCATGACATTGGCTACATTGAAGGTTCATCTCTGGACCAGAGGCAGCTTCAATACCGTGTACCTGATGAGGGTTATGGCAATCGCTACAAGTTGCATTTTCTGCATGTTCGGTTGCCATGTATTCATTACCGAGTTCCTCATGGCAATCGAGGCAATCAGAATTTGAAACAGCCTCTCCATCATCCGGATGTTCGTCGGTCACTGATTCGTGGCAGGTCACACAACCCATTTCAGCATGCTTGGTCGGAAGAAACTTATCTCCATCGATAAACAACTCATCCCCAACCTCATCAATATCACTATGACAACCAAGGCAGTCATCCATCTCCATTGCAGCCACTGTAAATGGTAAAACAAGTGAAACAAGTAAACAGATCCACAGGCTGTTGAGCTTATAATTCCTTTTCATATTCTTACCTTTACTCAGGGTTAAAATTCACTATCAGCTCAACGGTGCTTAACAGCAACCGGCTTTGCCTCTTCCACTTTGCCGCTAAAAATACCCTTAATTATTCCAAAACCCAAAGCAAAAACTGGAATCAACTGCAGAAAAATAATTAACCCACAAACACCTAAAAACAGATAAACCAAAGTCATACTATTATCTGTCCTTGTTCCGGTCTCAGCCATGGCAGGAATAGCTGTTAATAAAAAAGCTGTTGCTAAAAAACCACTTTGCACTATTTTTTTCATGATAATCTCCTTTAAATACTCATTTTTATCAGCTCATTGCTGGATGAAAGGCTTCTGCAGCTCTTTTTACTGTTAAACGCAACTCCTCATTCTCTTCCTCACTATGTGGTTTCAACGCATGGTAAAAGGCTCCGTCCTCTTGCATTCTACTTAAAGAGTCTAATGAACTATCATCTGAAACCAGGATAATACGCAGACTTTTATTCCATTTATGCATCAGGGCAACTACATCTGATGATGCAATTTCCTCTTCAAATGAATCCCCAAGAATAACGATTGGTTCATTTTTTTGAACAATCTTAGCGATAGCGTAAGCGGCGGAAGCCGTTGTCTCTATATCATAGTGAGAATTCTCAAAAAGCTCGGCTAACTGTTTTCGATTAACGCTATCCTTATCTGCTATCAATATTTTCCTGGCCTTCATATAAGAGGCTTCTCCTCCGTTGTGGAGTAATTGCCTGGCAGATCCGTTAATCGCCTCCCCTTTGATCATGCCAATAAACTGTAAGGCCGCCGGAGCACTTTGCATACCAATGATAGCCCCAAAAAAAATAACAAAGAATTTAGTTAACGGAGTTATTCCAAGACCAAGATCGCAAAGGACAAACATACCAGCGACGATTGAGGCCATGAGAACTGCTAATAATTTATAGACGTTTATTCGTTTCATTGTTTTCTCCTTTTTTTAAACTTTTTACTTATGGCTGTTACTACAGCAACCTGTATACCAATTTTCAGATATTTCATGATTTTATTTATTTCAATCATTTCAGATGGTTGCCTGGATAGATTTGTTTTTCTATTGCAACTCCTGTGCAAATGAAAAGAAGATTCCTGTTTGGCAGGAATCTTCTCACGCAACAAGAACAATCTTTTAATTGAGAGCCTGTTAATTGGATGGGAAACTTAGAAAGCGAATTCTCTATTTAAAAAAGGGCCTGCAGCAATATTTGCTACAGACCCTTAACTCTCTGTCGTATTCTCGACCAGGAGATCAGGATTTCCCCAGAATTCCTTTGCCTTCATGGTTCTCTTTAGCATTATAAATCAGAATATGACACTGATCTAAAGCATAAAGACTCAAACCAACGACCAAAACAGGGATAAAGTTCGCAGAAATAGCTCCTGAAAAGCAATAAAAGATGAAAAACACTGAACGATAGCCAAGATGATTCCACTTGCGAACCGGTTGGGTGCCATTAGCAATCGCGGTTAAAGTCAAGGTCGCGGAAGAAAAACAATAAACTGCCAAAGCGACACTGATCAAATATGCAGGTGGTGGGCAACCAAGAATTTGGCGAATTGACTCAGAAGAAATTTCGAACAGGTTAAAGTCTTTAAAGGCGTAAGCCAGCATACTGATCAGCAAAAAGATAACCAGTCCAGACAAGCTCTGGTTTGTCATATTCTGATGTTGAGTATTATCTTTCTTGCCTGTGACTGCTGCTGAACTATTATATCTGATCATTACTGCCTCCATGTGACTACGTTTTATTTCGTTGTTGCTACTACTTAAAGCATCAGTCATGCCAATTTAGAATTAAATTTATTGTTCAGTGTTTTCGGTAGTTTGCAAATATTTTTTTGATAAATGCTCATCACAGAAGAAAGATGTTCTTATATGGCAGGAATAATTACTGTGAAACTGGAGACCTGTCGCTACTTTTATATTTCAAGAAAAATCAAAAAAAACGAGTCAGTTCTTTTTTAGAACCGACTCGTTTAAGATGCATCTTTTTTATCAAGTTGAAATCATCTCTATTACGAAGAGATCAAATCATCACTTAGTGGGTTTTGGTAGCATGGGTCTCTTTATGACCAAACAACCCTTTGAGGAAACCAATCCCGAGAGCAAAGACAGGGATGAGCTGGAGAAAAATAATCAATCCACAGACACCCAAGAATAAGTAAACCAAAGTCATACTGTTATCTGTTCTTTCTCCGGCTGCAGCAAATGCAGGCATAATGGTCGAGAGTAGCACAATTCCTGATAGTGTTATTTGAGTTATTTTTTTCATGATGAACTCCTCTTATGTCATATTGTTGTAGATCTTTAAATCAGCTCATTACTGGATGATAACTTTCAACCGCACATTCCACAGCAGAGCGCAACTCTTCATTATCTTCCTGGCTATGTGGCTTTAATGCATGATAAAAAATTCCATCCTCACGAATTCGACGTAATGTTTCCAGAGAGCTATCATCTGATACCAGAATAATTTTCAGATTCTTGTTACACTTGCGCATCAGGGCGATAACATCAACCGAAGCAATTTTTTCTTCAAACGAATCGCCCAGGATGACAAGTGGATCCTGCTTTTGCACAATTTTAGCAATTGCATAGGCCGCCGAAGCAGTGGTTTCAACTTCAAAGTGCGAATTTTCAAAAAACTCGGCCATTTGTTTACGGGCGACACTATCACCATCAGCTATTAATAATTTTCGTGCTTTCATGACTTCACTCCATTTCCAGTTAGTGGATCATGTTGGTTAACTGTGACGATACCCTTGCCCATACTGACAAACAGCAAGATTGCCGGAAGACATTGCAGACCAATAATACCGCCAAAGAAAATGACGAATAGCTTGGTCAATGGGGTAAAATGCACGCCAAAATCGCACAACATAAAAGCCCCGCTCAATGCTAAACCGATAAAAACAGCTACCAATCTATAAATAGTCTTCTTTTCCATGTCATCCTCCTGAGAAGATTAATTCGATCTCTTGACCTTTATAATTAGCAACCAGCGTACCAACTTTTAAAACTTTCCTTAAATATTATAAAGTCTATAGATATCAGTAGGTTAAAAAATATATTTTATTTTTTCATACCTGCCCACTAACGAGAACATTCCTACTTGAAGAGAACATTCCTGCTTGACAGTAATTTTTCACCATCATCGCTGGTCAATAAAAAGGAAGGTGAGTTGCCAAAAGTGGAGAGCTCAGAGCCCTTTTTTTTGTGCTGCTGAGGAATTGATAGTCTGAATACGAATATGCGTCGGTAAATCTTTGGCAAACAGAGTTTGCTTTTCTTGTGCCGTTATCATTAATTGTTCTATGGTATTGACCAACTCAAGGACATTTCCAGGCCAGGGGTAGGATTCCAGTATATTTAGTAGCTCGGGGGAAAGGGTCTTTGGCTCCATTCCGCAACCCTTACAGATCTTCTCCATATAAAAAGTCACAAGGGCTTCTATATCTTCTTTTCTTTGCTGCAACGGCAGCAGTTCGATGTAACAATCTTGTAAGAGAGCCAAAAGTTCAGCAGAAAAAGCTCCTTTTCTAACTAAACAATCTAAATTGCCGCTGGTGGTTGAAATCAGACGAAAATTTTTCTGCCTCGTCGGGATACGAATCATTTTTTTTAAGATCCTCTGCGTTTCAATATCCAGATCTTGAACACCATCAAGAAGCAACGTTCCATTTACGACATCAACCAGAGAATCTTCAATTTGTTGTTTTGCATTCTCTTTATCAATAGCACCACAGGAAATAGAAACGAACGGTTGTCCTCCGCGCAAACTCTGCTGGTGGATTGTTCGGGCAAATAAACCTTTTCCGGTTCCATTCTCTCCATAAATAAGAACCGCATCATCGGTCTTTGCCATCCTCTCCATAATACCGCGGGCGACTTTAGTATTTGCGTTATGCGCTACAACATGACCGGAATATTGCTGCTGAAATTTATCCTCAACACTTTGCTTTTGACCAAGCTTCACAGTATTTTCTGCAAAACAGATGTTCAGACCTTTTATATCAACTCCGGGGATATCAATTTCTATCTTTAAATTCTGGCAGAACTCAATCAGCTGAGTCTTGGTATCTATATTTTTGGACAACTGCTCTTGAAATGATTTTATATCTGCCATCTTCATGTTTTGAGTGAACAACATATCCCCATTCCCTTCTAAAATTAAGCTACAAAATTCCCTTACTTTTGCTATTAAGCAACATAAAGCATTGTGTATGCCAATCTTGAATTTCTGCGTGGACAATTGGGAACAAAAGTGTTTCGTTGCTGTCAGTCATTTAATACTGGGGATAAAGCACCAGGATTTCGTCACACATTGGGCCATCCAAGAAAAAGGGGAGGTATCGTGAGTTAAAATTTACTGTGCAATAAGAATTTTACTATTGGGCGGGAATGATTTTCCTCTCGGTAAAAATTTAATCTGCCCGAGAGATCGCGTTTTTTTTCAGTAATGCATACAGTCTGGACTGGGACAGCCCTGATATCTGACAGGCCTCTGGAATATTATCTCCTGTTACTTCCATCAATTCCTGCAGATATTCTTTTTCTGCCTGTGCATATATTTTATCCCGGAACTCTTGCAACTTCGGTAAGTCACCAACGAACTTTTCCGCCACATGACTATTTTCCGGGGAGATCTCTTCCGCTGAGCCCCCTTCCATCTCCGCGCGTCTCACTTGAACCCGGATATGACTTGGAAGATGCTTAGGGTACAATGTCCGATCAAATCTTGCCGTTGTCAGACTACGTTCCAGAGTGTTTACGAATTCACGCACATTACCTGGCCAGGGATAACTCATCAGCGTGTCTAGAAATTCCGGCGAAAAACCCTTTACGTCTAATCGATACTGATTACAAAACTTATCGATATGATATCTGGCCAACTCCTTGATATCATCACGCCTTTCTCTGAGAGGTGGTAATTCGATAATAAAGGTTCTTAGCCGAAAAAGGAGATCACTGCGAAACTCGCCACTCTCAACCATCGCGTCCAAATCCCGATTGGTTGCTGCTATCAGGCGAAATTCACTTTCAACCTCTTTATTACTTCCCACGGGTCGGAAGCGGTGCTCTTGAAGCACTCGAAGAAACGACTTTTGTAACGACATTGGTAATTCACCGACTTCATCGAGAAAAAGAGTCCCCTTGTGTGCCTGCCGAACCAATCCGTTTTGCGCGCGATCCGCACCGGTAAAGGATCCCTTTTCGTGGCCAAACAAAAGGCTTTCAACCAATGTTTCTGGCAAGGAGGTACAGTCAACGACAACAAACTCCTCATGGCTCCGCAAGCTATTTTCATAAACCGCTCGGGCAAATAATTCTTTCCCTGTTCCTGTTTCACCAGTGATGAAAACATTGGCATCACTTTCAGCAGCTTGTGCCACCAGGTCTAAACAATTATTCAGGGCTGGACTATGACCTATAATATTATCCCTCTTCAGTTGCACTGGCTTGCGTCTTTGATTCGCTTCTTTTTTTTCTTTCCGGTACTGCAACGCTCTTTCCAGAGAAAGGGTGATTTCTTTAATGGAAAAACCTTTTTCTACATAATCCCAAGCTCCACATTTAATTGCTAATTCAGCTCCATTGGGGTCACCAAATCCCGTCATGATAATCACTTCAGGGTTTGAGGGGCTGGCTTCTATCGTCGGTAAAGCATCTAAACCGTTACCATCGGGCATTTTGACGTCAAGGAAAACCACATCAAAATCTTCACTGGCCGCCAGCCTTTTGCCGTCTTGTAAAGTCATAGCGCTGGTCGCCACATGTTTCTTGCGTTCCACCAAGGTCGATAGCGTCTCGCACATCATCTCTTCATCATCTATAATCAGTATCTTTGCCATCGTTCCCTCTGGATTTTATTCTGATTTTAGCTCTAATAGCTGCTGCACTACACGATTCATTTCACTTCGTTCAACGGGTTTCATCAAGACCTCGCGAATCCCTATCGCTTTTGCTTGTATTGGACTCACAGCTGCGTCGGTCCCTGGTGATGAGCCAGAACAAAGAATTATGGGCAAATCGGCACGAATTGACAATAACTCTTGAGCTAACATCACCCCCGTCATATTTGGCATTGTCTGATCGGTAATGACCAGATCAAATTTATCGGGATCCTTTCGAAACAGTTCTAAGGTTTTACGGCTGTCTGTTTCCGCGGTAACAGCATATCCCAGTCGTTCAAGGCCGATTTTCATCCCAGCAACATAATCGACTTCATCGTCAACAAAAAGGATATGCCCGTGTACTGACATTTTCCGAGTTGTCACATTTTTTTCAACTGCACTCTCTTGCCCATCAACCTTGGGAAACAAAATTGTAAACGTTGTTCCAACATCAAGTATACTATTAACCGTAATATTTCCCCGATGATTCTTAACAATACTATGCACAATTGATAGTCCCAGGCCTGTTCCTTTCCCTTGAACCTTTGTCGTATAAAATGGATCAAAAATTCTATCCATAACGTCTCTGCTCATTCCATGGCCTGTATCTGCAACTATCAATTTAACAAACTTGCCGGGCTGCAACCCTGGAAAGCGGACAATATCCTCCGCCGTCAATACGACTTCTGTAAGACTGATATCTAGAACTCCCCCCTTTTCACGCATCGCGTCACCTGCATTTGTACAGAGGTTCATAATGACTTGATTAATTTGGGTCGGGTCTGCAGCTATTAAACTTGATTCAGTGTTAAAGTCTTTGCGCAATTCAATCGTTGTTGGCAGAGTAGAACGTAATAATGAAAAACAATCTTCGACTATCCCCTCTATTGGAACTATTTTTTCGGGTTGTTCATTCTGGCGGCTTATGGTCAAGAACTGTTTAACTAAACTTTTCCCCCTTAGTCCTGCCCTTAGAACTAATTGCATCGGCCCAAACAAAGGACTGTCTTCCGGAACGTCCTCAAGTGTCATCTCCATATTAGTAATGATAATTGCCAGAATGTTATTGAAGTCATGAGCAATTCCTCCGGATAGAGTCGCCAGAGCTTCCATTTTTTGCGCCTGTCGCAGCTGTCGTTGAAGCCCTGCTGCTTCACTGACATCACGAATTGTTGCCACATAGCGCACCACTTTGCCAGAGGCGCCAAAAACAGGGGCAACCCGAGCATCCATATCATATTCAGTTCCATCTCTTTTTTTATTAACGAAATGGCCACTCAACACTTTATTGTTGGCAAAAACGCTTAAAACGGCCTGATAAAAAACTGGATTTCTTCTTGAACATTCGAAATCATGAATGCTGACGCCTATAGCTTCAATAGCTGGCACACCACAAAGTGTCTCAAAACTTGGGTTGATGTATTGAATATAGCCTTCAGCATCAAAAGTGATAACACCATCTGAGGTTTGATCCATGACAGTAGCTAACATGAAGCGCTCTTCCATTTCACGCTTGCTAGCCGCTTTTAAGCGCAACCCTTTAATCCCGTAGGACAGGTCTTCCGCCAACTCTTCTAAAAGCTGTGCCTCTTCAACATCAAATGCGTGTGGTTGCGCATCAAAAATAACAAGCGAGCCAAAAACTTTACCATCAGCAATAAGTGGTAGCCCAATACAAGAGGTGTAGCCACACTTTTCAACAGCCGCACGCCAAGGACGGTAGAGCGGGTTTGTCAATAAATTATGGAATACGGTAATTTTGCCTGTTCGAATGCTTGTCCCTGCTGGCCCCCGTCCTAGTTCTGTATCGGCCCAACTGGCTTTAAAGTCATCGAAGAAACATCCTTTAGCCCCCCAATGGGCCACAGAGCGTAATGATTTTTCTTCGTTGTCTTCCCCGAACGCAACCCATGCCATACTGTGGCCACCAACTTCCACACAGATACGGCAAATTTCTTCCATCAGTTCTAATTCATCATCCATCCTCGTCATGGCCTTGGTACAGGCACTAAAACTTCTCAATGAACGATTGACTTTTTGCAGGCTCTGCTGGGAATCAGCAATTGCGACTTCCCAATAATTCAACAACCAATAAAGCATTCCAGTGGATACTGTGATAAAAAACCAATACCCAGGGCTCACAGCTCGTTCAGACAATTCGGGTTGATTTAACAGAGCAGCAAAAATCTTATTGGAAACAAGCGCCCATAAACCACTGACAATAAAGAAACCTAAAGCTATTGTTAGACAGGTAAATTTCGGTTTATTTTGCATATTTTTCGTCCTTTAAAGACAGTGAATAATGTGTATTTAAACCTGATCTGTTAATAAATCTTCAAGTCGCCAGAAAGTCAACTCATTTATCCTTTCTGGCTTATGTTTGCAGATTAAACAAACAAAGGGCGCCTTTATGGGGCGCCCTTTGTTCTAACATGCAAAACGTTATATTTATTTATGCTTAGCGGCCTTTCCCAGCCACCTGAATTCTGATCAATGCCCTTTGTAGAGCAGCTTCCATAATCATATACTTTTTATCTTCATGGGGCAGGCTTTTTAGAGCGTCTTCCGCACGGCCTAATGCTGCTTTAGCACGAGCCAAATCAATCTCATCAGCGGTTTCAGCTGTATCCACTAAAACAGTAGCCGTGTCTTCTTCTACCTCAAGGTAACCCCAGTTTACAGCAATGTGAAACAGTTCACTCCCCTTTTTATAGGTAAGTTCCCCAACCTTCAGTGTAGTTAACAAGGGAGTATGACCAGGAAGAATACCTAACTCACCAACAAAACCGGGAGCTGTTATTTCATCCACTTCCTCCGAGAGAACACGTTTATACGGAGTGACCATTTCAAGTTTCAGTTTATCAGCCATTGCGACTGTCCTTTACGTTTAAATCTTGTCTTTCAGATGGATCAGGCTGCCATTTCTTTGGCTTTTTCAATCGCCTCTTCAATAGTTCCAACGAGATAAAATGCCTGCTCTGGCAAAGCATCATGCTTACCATCAAGAATCTCCTGGAAGCCTTTGATGGTGTCCTTTAACTCAACGTACTTTCCTGGGGAACCGGTGAAAACTTCCGCAACATGGAATGGCTGAGAGAGAAAACGTTGAATCTTCCGAGCACGGGCAACAACCAGCTTATCTTCCTCAGAAAGTTCATCCATACCCAGAATTGCAATGATATCCTGCAGATCTTTATAGCGCTGCAGAACGAACTGGACATCACGAGCAACTTTATAGTGCTCTTCACCAATGACCTGGGGGTCAAGAATCCGGCTAGTTGAGTCAAGGGGGTCAACTGCAGGGTAAATACCAAGCTCAGCGATTTGTCGTGAAAGAACGGTGGTTGCATCCAAGTGAGCAAATGCAGTCGCTGGAGCGGGGTCTGTCAAGTCATCAGCAGGAACATAAATAGCCTGAACTGATGTAATTGAACCCTTATCGGTCGTGGTGATTCGTTCCTGAAGCTCACCCATCTCTGTCGAGAGGGTCGGTTGATAACCAACGGCAGAAGGAATCCGACCCAGCAGAGCGGAAACCTCTGAACCAGCTTGTGTAAAGCGGAAGATATTATCAACGAACAGCAAAACGTCCTGACCCTCTTCATCGCGGAAGTATTCTGCAACCGTAAGTGCAGAGAGGGCAACACGGGCACGAGCACCTGGAGGCTCATTCATCTGACCATAGACCAGAGCAGCCTTTTCAAGAACGCCCGACTCTTTCATCTCTTCCCAAAGGTCATTACCTTCACGGGTCCGCTCACCAACACCGGCAAATACGGAGAAACCACCATGCTGCTGAGCAATGTTATTGATCAGTTCCATAATCAGAACGGTCTTGCCAACACCGGCACCACCGAACAGACCAATTTTTCCACCACGGGAATAAGGAGCAAGTAAGTCAACAACCTTGATTCCAGTTTCGAATGCCTCAACTTTAGTTGATTGACTGACGAAATCAGGAGCAGGACGGTGAATTGGCCACGCTTTTTCATTACCGATAGGGCCGACCTCATCAACCGGTTCACCAATAACATTCATGATCCGACCAAGGGTCTTGGGACCGACAGGCATAAGAATCTGATCACCAGTATCCAGGACTTCCTGGCCTCGAACCAGACCATCGGTAGAATCCATAGCAATGGTACGAACTGTATTTTCACCAAGATGCTGTGCAACCTCACAAACCAGGTTCCACTCGCCATCACCCAATGAGGGGTTGGTGATCTTAACGGCATAGAATATCTCCGGCAGCTTACCCGGCTCAAATTCCACGTCAACGACAGGACCTATAACCTGTGTGATCTTTCCCTTGTTCATAACGAAACCTTTCCTCCTTATTCCGACAGAATAAGCTCTTGTATGTCTGAATACTTCTTATTTTATAGATTCTGCACCAGAGATAATTTCCATCAACTCTTTGGTGATCGCAGCCTGACGTGCGCGGTTGTATTGCAGTGTTAACTTGCCTATCATCTCAGCCGCATTACGGCTTGCGCTGTCCATAGATGACATTCGAGCACCCTGTTCTGAAGCATTTGATTCCAGTAGAGCTCTGAAGATTTGAACTTCAACCATTTTCGGTAGCAACTGGGAAAGCACTTCGCCACGATTCGGCTCGTAGATATAATCAACGCTGTCTTCTTGAATCTGCTCGGTTTCTTTTGGCTGAATCGGCAGAATGCGCTCCAGAGTAACAATCTGCTCTATAGCACTCTTGAAAGCGTTGTAGATAATGTATACGGCGTCGTATTTCTCAGCACTGTAGTCATCAACAACCTCTTGTCCGATCAACTGAGCGGTTTTATAGGTCGCATCACTGGTAATATTTTCGAGTACTTTAGCTATATTGTCACCGACCCGGTTTCTAAGAAAATCACGTCCTTTACGACCGATAATCATCAGGTCAATATCGTCAAAACCTTGCTTGTTAGCGCGAATAAAGCGTTCAGCTTCTTTTGAAACGTTGGCGTTAAACCCCCCACAAAGGCCACGGTCTGCTGTCATAAGTATGACCAGAGCACGTCCGGTTCCACGCTGATTCAACAGTGCATGGCCATCGCTATCTTCGCGTTGAGCTAAGCTCGACATAACCGCATGCAGTTTTTCAGCGTAGGGACGAGCAGACACTGCTGCATCCTGAGCCTTACGCAACTTGGCTGCGGCAACCATCTTCATCGCTTTGGTGATCTGCTGGGTATTTTTAACCGAGCTGATCCTTTTTTTTATGTCCTTCAGACTTGCCATCTGTTCAAACCTTTATCGAATCAGGCTACAAACTGACCTTTAAACTCATCCAGGGCCACTTTAATCCGGCCTTCAAGGTTGTCATCAATTTTATTCTGATCAGCCAGGTCTTTGATAACATCAGCGTGTTGCGCTTCCATGAAGGATATCATTTCACTTTCATAGCGCTGTACCGCAGTTGCCGGGAAGTTATCACAGTAGCCATTGTTGGCTGCGTAGATAGCCAGAACTTGAATCGCAACCGGAAGAGGTTTGTACTGCCCCTGTTTAAGAATCTCAACTAAGCGAGCACCACGATTAAGCTGTGCTTGTGTCGCGGCATCAAGGTCAGAACCGAACTGAGCAAACGCTGCCATCTCACGATATTGAGCAAGAGCCAGACGCAAGGTACCTGCTACCTGCTTCATCGACTTAACCTGGGCCGAACCACCAACCCGGGAAACCGAAAGGCCAACATTGATCGCTGGGCGAACACCTGAGTAGAACAAATCGGTCTCAAGGAATATCTGACCGTCTGTAATTGAGATAACGTTGGTCGGAATATAAGCCGAAACGTCTCCTGCCTGCGTCTCAATAATCGGTAGAGCAGTTAACGATCCTGCACCTTTGGCATCACTCAACTTACATGCACGCTCTAGCAACCGGCTGTGCAAGTAGAAAACGTCACCTGGGAAGGCTTCACGACCAGGTGGACGACGAAGTAACAGTGAAAGTTGGCGATAAGCGACCGATTGCTTGGAAAGGTCATCATAGATGATCAATGCGTGTTTGCCGTTGTCACGGAAAAACTCACCCATGGTTACGCCTGTGTATGGGGAGATAAATTGAAGCGGTGCCGGGTCAGACGCGGTAGCAGCAACGACGATGGTGTAATCCATAGCCCCTTGTTGACGCAACTTGTCGACAACCTGTGCAACAGTTGATCGCTTCTGTCCAATAGCGACGTAGATACAAATAACGCCGTTACCTTTCTGATTGATGATCGTATCAATTGCTACTGCAGTTTTACCCGTCTGACGGTCACCAATGATCAACTCGCGCTGTCCACGACCGATAGGCACCATTGCATCGATCGCTTTAAGACCAGTCTGCATTGGCTCATGAACCGACTTACGATCGACAATACCTGGAGCCTTAAGTTCAACCTGGCTGTAGGTATCAGTTTTGATCTCACCTTTGCCGTCGATTGGAATCCCGATCCCGTTGACAACTCTGCCAACCAGAGCGTCACCAACAGGGACCTGCACAATCTGTTCGGTTCGCTTGACCAGATCACCCTCTTTAATATGCTCAGAGTCACCAAGGATAGCGGCGCCGACATTATCTTCCTCAAGGTTCAAAACCATCCCCATGGTACCACCAGGAAACTCAAGAAGCTCGCCTGACATGGCTTTATCAAGGCCATGGATACGGGCAATACCATCACCGACAGAAATGATAGTCCCGGTTTCGCTGACTTCAACTTCTCGTCCGAAGTCTTCAATCTGCCTCTTGATTATCGCACTGATTTCTTCTGCTCTAATTTCCATAATCTTTTGTTACCCCTTTGCTAAGGTATCTGCAATCCGTTTAAGCTGGGTTTTCACACTACCGTCAAAAAGTTTACCGCCCATTTCGGCCTGTAGACCACCGATCAGCGATTTATCTGTATCTACGCTCAGAACAACCTTTTTACCCGTTTGTGTTTCAAGGCTTTTTTGGATCTCTTCTTCACGCTTTTTTGTTAACTTGTTTGCTGACTTGATCTTCGCCCGAACAACACCAGACAAATCATCTGCAAAACGACGGTAATTAGCATCGATCTCAGGCAGATATATGATTCGTCCCTTTTCAAGGAGTAGATCAAGAAAGTTACGCATCCCATCACTCAGCTTAAGGTGCTCAACGATGTCGTGCATGATTGCAGTCTTTTTTTCCAAAGGAAAAGTCGGACTATCGAGTAGCAATCGCAACAAGTCTTCTCTTTTTAATACCGTTGCAATCCCGACCAGCTCTTCAGCATATTGCTCAACTTGCTTCTCTTCAGAAGCGATATTCAACAACGCCTTGGCATATCTTATTGAAATCGCACTGTTACTCAATGTAGCTCTCCCACCTTTTGCATATACTCGTCAATCAAACGGGTATCATCATCTTTGGTGAAGTTCTTGTTCAACAAATCTTCAGCAATACCAACAGCTAATTGAACTGCCTCACGTTGCAATTCTGTTCGTGCTTTAGCCACTTCAAGTTCAGCCGCTTTTTCTGCATCCTGCTCAATCTTAACAGCCATCTGTTTTGCACTGTCAATGATCTTAATCTTCTCTAACTCCCCTTCGCGGCGAATAGAATCACTAATTTCAGCTATTTCTTCTGTCGCCCGAGCTAATTTGCGATCGTATTCTGCGAACTTGGCTTCTGCTTCTTCCTTTGCCTTTTTTGCTTCAGCAAGAGCTTGCTCTATCCCCTCACGGCGACCTGCAAGCCCTTTTTTTATCGGCTTGGTCAAAAAGTAGACCAGTATAGCGACAACTATTGCAAAATTAAAGATCCGATAAAGAAAGTCCTTCATCAGAACACCACTCTCAACTTCGTGGCCACCACCAGCCGCAAACACAACACCAGTGATCAAACCCACCAGAAGAAATGATATAAGAACGGCCTTAATTTGACTGTGCATATGCCTTAAACCTTCCCTACGTTAAGCCAATTCGCGGCCAAGAATCTTTGTTGCAATAAGACCGGCCAGTGATCCAGCTTCTTTTTTCAGCGTTTTACCAGCTTCTTCTGCCTCTTTACCAACCTGGGATTTAATTGCTTGCATTCGTGTTGCAGCCTTACCCTGGGCTTCCAGCAGAATCTTTGCTTCTTCCTCATTCGCTGCTTTTTTTAACTTGTTACGCTCGTCAATAGCGTGCATCTTTGCATCGCTAAGTTGCTGCTCGTAGCGTCGCATTTTTTCATCAATATCAGCTTCCAGATTTTTTGCAGCAGCGTGCGATCCTGTTATTGTCTCTTCACGCTCAGCAATAACCTTTTTAAGCGGCCGATAGAGCAATTTGTTTAGAACAACCAGGAGGATAATGAAGTTAAGGAACTGCAGACCAAGGGTCCAGTCAACGCTTATCACTTAGCTTACCTCTTTATATGCAGGATAGTGTTTTCGGTATACAGTATACAATACCGACTCATATAGACTGAGAAAAATAGGGGTTTTTATTAAGGCACGAATAGCTATCATAAATTCTAACCTGGTGTCAAGCACCCTATTTCCATATAAATACGTTTTACTTTTTGTTGCTTACTTCTTTTTTTCTTCTGATTTTTTTATTTCCACAGGTGTTTTAGTCGTTCCAGACATCTTAATCTCACCATTAAAAACGACCTTTTCTTCAATTTTTAACGATGCTGCCTCGATAGTCCCTTCAACTTGCGCTGGGGCTCGTAGCTCAACCAAGGTGCTCGCTTTAATTCCTCCCTTAAATCGACCACTTAATATTAGAGCTCCAACCTCAATGCTTCCATCGATTTCAGCCGTTTCACCTACAATAAGAGTATCGCTGGAACAAATCTCTCCAGAAAAAACCCCATCAAGACGAACCAACTCATCAAAACTCAATTTTCCCTCAAACCTGCTACCGGGCCCAAGGAACGCTTTAATATCAGCTTTATCGATCGCCACCGGTTTTTTCATATGGGTTTGCTCCTGTTTTTTGCTACCGAACATAATTTTGTACCCCACTTTCCATTTATCCTACAAACTGCCGTTTCTAGGCTTAGTTTACTTCACACGCTTATACGCCTATCAATTCAAGAATCCTGTTCAACTCTTCCTGATCATGGTAACTAATTTCAATTTTTCCACCCTTATCCTTGGCATGCAACTTAACCTGGGTTCCCAATTGTTGCCTGAGGCTATTTTCGAGGGCCAGAAGGTTGGGATCTACCACCTTTTCAACAGGAGCTTTGTGTATTTTTGTCCCCAGCATACTTTTTATTTTTTTTATCAGCTTTTCTGTATCTCTGACCGATAGCTTCTTCCTGATCACTTCCAGACTAGCTTCAATAATATCTTCATCCTGCTCAAGTGCCAGTAATGCTCGCGCATGTCCCATACTTAAACGACTTTCAGCTACATCAAGCTTTACCTGGTCAGGCAAACGCAACAACCTTAAGGCATTTGCTACAGTTGAACGGTCTTTACCAACCCGCTTTGCAACTTCTTCCTGCAACAGATCAAAGCTGTCCATAAGGTAGCGGTAAGCTTCTGCCTCCTCTAATGGATTCAAATCTTCGCGTTGGATATTTTCTATAAGGGCGATTTCCAGAGCCCAATCTTCACTCACATCCTGAATTACAACAGGGACACGCTCTAAACCTGCCTTCTGAGCAGCCCTCCAGCGCCGTTCACCAGCTATAATCTGATAGTAGTCATCCTGACGTCTTACGACCAGAGGCTGGATGATTCCCTTCTCTTTAATAGAAGCAACCAGCTCCGACATCTTGGCATCATCAAAAGTTTTGCGTGGTTGACGTGCATGCGGTTTAAGTTCTTCAACTGGGCAGGAAAAGTATTTTTTCCCCCCTTCCTGTGCCGCAGAACTCAGTAGGGCACCAATTCCCTTCCCTAGGGCGGGTCGCTTCTCCTTAGCCACAAGCTCCTCCCGACAAAACTTCCTGAGCCAGATCCATATATGCTTGCGCTCCTCGTGAACCTATATCGTACATTAAAACCGGCTGCCCATAACTAGGAGCCTCTGACAGTCTGACGTTTCTAGGAACGACCGAACGAAACACCTTGTCACCAAAATGGGCTCTGATTTCATCGCTTACCTGATGACACAGATTATTACGACCATCAAACATCGTTAATAGAATTCCATTTATAACTAACTCTGGATTTAATTCCTGTTGTACCAATCGGATCGTCTGCATTAACTGCCCAAGTCCCTCCATTGCATAAAACTCACACTGTAAGGGAACTAAAACCGAATTCGCAGCAGACAAGGCATTGACGGTCAACAAACTGAGCGATGGTGGACAATCGATAATGACATATTCATATTTTTTGACGAGTTCGCTTATTGATATTTTCAGCTGTTTTTCTCGACTAGATTTGTTAATAAGTTCTATTTCGGCACCAATCAGATCGGTATTGGAAGGCAACACATCCAAGTAAGTTAACGCTGTCTTCTGTATGACATCCTGAGCCGACACCTCTCCCAGCAAAACATTGTAAACCGTTGAAATAACTTCTGTTTTATCGATTCCAAGTCCGCTACATGCGTTTGCCTGAGGGTCCATGTCAATCAATAGAGTCTTTTTTTCTGCTGCAGCCAATGATGCAGCTAGGTTGACGGCTGTTGTTGTTTTACCAACACCACCCTTCTGGTTCGCAATGGCTATGATTTTTGCCATCTATTGGACACTCCTCTGTAAATATTATTCGCTTGGTAAGTAAAATGTGGGTCAACATCGGGTCGTGAGAATATCATATGCTTGTGCTTAATTCAGCTCTTATTTACGACTTAAATTCTTAGTAGCTTGCTTTTTTAGAACTATAAGCTGCCTTTCTGCCCGAGAATAGGGCAAAAGGTATGAGAAAACCTGTGGTTCTCCCAGGTGGTATTCTGTTACTACCTTTTTTACCGAGCTCAACTCATCTCGCCCCTCAGGTCCTTTCATTGCTAAAACCCGCCCACCGGGCTTTAACCAAGGTTCGGCATAGCCAATAAAAGCTTCTAAAGAGGTGAAAGCTCGACTGACTACCAGGTCGAAACTTTTTTCTTCAAGCCCTGCCAGTTTCAGTTCCTCAACCCTTGATTGCAAAATTGTAAGGTTTTTGATTTGCAGCAATCTTTTGACATGTTTTTGAAAGTTAACTTTTTTGCCGACACTATCGACTGACACAAAACCAAGTGATGGTGCAGCAATAGCTAATGGGATAGAAGGTAGCCCTCCCCCTGAACCCATATCTAAAATATTTTTGGCCATATCTAAATGTGGCAGCAACAGCAGTGAATCCAACAGATGTTTTTCTATAGCCTCACTGCGATTCGTTATTGATGTGAGATTGACACGTTGATTCCAGCGTAGCAATTCATCCAAAAACTCTATCTCTGTCTTATTTACAACATCAGACAAAGGTATTTTAAGTTGCAACAGACCATCAGCCAAATATCTAGGCATGATACTTTTTACGCAGATAAATCTGAATAACAGCAATTGCTGCAGGGGTAACTCCCTGGATTCTTCCCGCCTGTCCAAGGCTTGTTGGTCTGATTTTTTTTAATTTTTCCCGTACCTCCGTCGAAATACTTTGTATTTCATCATAATTGATATCGGCGGGCATTTTGACATCTTCCTGATCACGGTACCGACTAACTTGCTCAAGTTGCCTTTTAATATACCCTTCGTACTTTATAGCAATTTCTACCTGCTCGAGAGCTTGTGCCGAATAATCATCCAATCTGGGGCAAATCTCTTTAATTTGTTGAATATTAATTTCCGGTCGGCGCAACAGTAATTCCAAACTTATTCCGCTTTTTAAATCACCTAAACCTAGGCTCTCTACGATGTCTTTGTTTGCAGATGTGATATTTTCAGACTGCAACAACTGACCCGCAGCGACCACCTGCTCTTGTTTTTCCAGATAGCGTTTCCAACGCTCATCCTTAACCAATCCAACATTACGCCCCAACTCGGTTAAGCGTTGATCTGCATTATCCTCACGTAACAACAATCGATATTCCGATCGTGAGGTAAACATCCGGTAGGGATCTGTTGTTGGTTGGGTTATCAAATCATCAACCATAACCCCTAAATAGCCCTGGTCCCGACCAATAATGACTGGCTCCTCCCCCAGGCATTGACGCGCTGCATTGATTCCAGCAAGAATCCCCTGCCCTGCAGCTTCTTCATATCCCGAGGTACCATTGATTTGACCCGCATGAAATAGTCCGTCAATCGCCCTTGTTTCCAACGTAGCTTTGAGCTGCATCGGTTCTACGAAGTCATACTCAATCGCGTAACCCGGCCTCATTATCTCCACCTTTTCAAAACCAACCATCGAGCGAAAATAAGCTAACTGTACATCTGGTGGAAGGGAGGTTGACAAGCCACTCGGGTACATTTCACTTCCTTTAATCCCCTCCGGCTCGATAAAGGACTGGTGGCTGTTTTTATCCGGGAAGCGCACAACCTTATCTTCAATGGATGGACAGTAGCGTGGACCAACCCCCTCAATTATTCCTGCAAAAAGAGGTGATTTATCGAGGTTATCTCGAATTATTTTATGTGTTCTCTCGTTCGTTTCTGCAATAAAACAGTCGACCTGCTCTCTCTCTATTTTCTCAGTCATAAAAGAAAAGGGTTTTATGACACTGTCCCCGGGCTGCCGCTCTAATTTCGAAAAGTCAATTGTTCGTGCTGATAATCTTGCTGGTGTTCCAGTTTTCAACCTACCTACACGTAACCCATGGGAAGCCAGTGAAGCAGAAATACCCTCCGCTGAAGGTTCCCCCGCTCGCCCGCCCGCATAGTGATTCAAACCGACATGGATAAGGCCGCGCATAAAAGTCCCCGTTGTCAGCACCACCGTCTGACCAAGAAAATCTAACCCCTCGCGCGTTCTTACGCCAACAATTCTATTTTTTTCAACCAAAAGCTCATCAACTAAACCCTGCTTAAGGTCAAGCAAAAGTTCGCCCTCAATAACATTTTTCATTCGTGCACTATAAGCCATTCGATCTGCTTGTGCCCTTGCCGCTCGGACTGCTGGACCCTTGCGTGTATTGAGACGACGAAACTGTATCCCCGTTGCATCTATATTTAAACCCATTTCGCCACCCAGGGCATCGACCTCATGAACCAGATGTCCTTTTGCCAACCCACCGATAGAGGGGTTGCATGACATTTGTGCTATCGTATCTAAGCCGATTGTCAACAGGAGTGTTGAACAGCCCATCCTTGCTGAAGCCAGCGCCGCTTCACAACCCGCATGGCCCGCCCCAACCACAATAACCTGATAGTCTTTACCGTAACCACTCATTGTCAAACCTGTGCCCCATGTTTCACGTGAAACATTTACTTACCAATACAAAATCCTGAGAAAACATCGTCCAAAACAGCTTCAGTGGTGGTTTCTCCAGATATTTGTCCTAAAAAATAAAGAGCTTCTCGAATATCAAAAGCCAACAACTCCAAATGACTAACGTCCCGACATACCACCAAAGCCTTATCTATCGGCTCTAAACTACATTGAAGAGCTTGGAAGTGGCGACGTTCCGTCAACATAACAGTCTCATCTGCAGAAGAATAGTCTTCTACCAGAAATGTTGAAATACCACTACGAAGGGAGTCAAGACCCTCTGCTGTTTTTGACGAGACGCTATACGTGGGGAAACCACAAAAGCTATTAATATTATTATGGACATTTTTATCTATTTTAGTGAAAACAACAAAGGTGGATAAGCCCGAGCAAGATTCTAGTGCAGAATAATCAAGCTCATCAGGCGGTCTGCTAGCATCTACAACCAGCAACACGAGGTCAGATAGGGCGAGTTTTTGTTCAGTCCGACGGATGCCCTCAACTTCGACAGCATCAACACTCTCACGCAAACCGGCAGTATCAACAAGGGAGACAGGAACACCATTAATGGTAACCCCCTCCTCCAAATAATCTCGGGTTGTCCCCGGCACATCAGTTACAATAGCACGCTCCTCACCCAAAAGTGCATTCATCAAAGAGCTTTTCCCTGCATTAGGCTGCCCGACCAAGAGAATTGAAGCCCCTTCAGACAAAACACGCCCACAAGTATAACTATCTGTAATTACTTGTATTTTTGATTTTATTTCGGAAAGTGTTGAGATAAAATTGGAAAGATTTTCGGCGGGTAAATCCTCTTCTGGGAAATCAATCCAAGCCTCTATCGAAACTAATATCTTTTTCAGTTCAGCAGTAAAGGAATAAATTTCACGACTGAGAGCACCTGTCATCTGCTGAAGCGCAAGCTTGCGTGAGGAATCTGTTTTAGCGTGAATAAGTTGGCTAACTGCTTCAGCTTGAGATAAATCCAAACGGCCATTCATAAAGGCACGATATGTAAATTCACCGGGCTCAGCCAACCTGAGACCATCCCCCTGATAAAGGTTAAGGATTGATTTAACCACCTGCTGGCTGCCATGACACTGAATTTCTACGACATCATCACGGGTATAGGAATGAGGAGCTGCCATATAAACAGCCATCACTTCATCTATAATAGATTCAGATCTATCCCTAAGTAGACCATGATACAAACGGTGAGTTTGTAATTCAGGGTGGATACCTGTGGGGATAAAATAACGCAAAAGTGCCGACAAAGCGTCGGCACCCGTAATTCTTATAATAGCTATCCCCGCCTCACCAGAAGCAGTAGCTGGCGCAATAATAGTATCAGATCTGTTCATCTGCGCCCACAGACATATCAGTCAGGTTGACGACGGATAAGGTATTGCTGAAGAATAGTAAGTACGTTGTTGGTGAGCCAATAGAGAACCAAACCCGCAGGAAAGTTTAAAAACATAAAGGTAAACACAACTGGCATCATCAACATGATCTTCTCTTGAGTTGGATCCATGTTGGTTGGTGTCATTTTTTGTTGCAAAAACATGGTTACACCCATGATAAGTGGTGTAACATAGTAAGGATCTTTGGCAGACAGATCTGTTATCCAGAGCATAAATGGTGCATGGCGTAACTCAATTGAGCCAAGAAGAACCCGATATAGTGCGAAAAAAACCGGAATCTGGATAATCATCGGCAAACAACCGCCCATGGGATTAACCTTATTCTCTTTATAGAAAGCCATCATCTCCTGGTTCAGCTTCTGTTTGTCACTCCCGTATTTTTCACGCATTTTCTTCATTTCAGGCTGAAGTTTCTGCATTCCCTTCATCGACTTGTAACTTTTCTGTGTCAACGGCCAAAATATCAATTTAATACAAACAGTTAGTAAAATAATTGCAAAACCATAATTACCTATAAACTTATAAAAAAACTTTAAAACAACCATGAGAGGCTTAGATAGTGGGTGAAAAAAACCGTAATTAATAACATCATCAAACTGATGTCCAGCAGCTACTAAAAACTTGTCATCTTTCGGTCCAAAATATGAAGTGTAATCAAAGGAAGCTTCTTGATCAGTTAAAAGTGTTATCTGTCCCGAAGTGAATTTATTTTCAACAAATCCATTACCGGTATTTATAAAGAGTTGTTCCGAAGACTCATAAGGGTCTATTGCATTCAAAAAATACTTACTGGAATATCCAGACCATACAATTTTATTTTTATAAAGTTTAGGAGATTCTTCAAGCTTGGCGGGTTTATCTTCTTGTAATTTTTCTCCATCATAAGTAACAGGACCCACAAAGGTATACATAGCAGACTTACTATCTTTATCCCATGCCGTAATCAAAGACATATTGAATAGACCAGAGACCGGATTAGTTGAATTGTTTGTTATCTTAATATTGATATCAAAAGAATATGAAGCAGGGTGAAAGATATAAGTTTTAACTATAGTTATATCATTTATAGAAGCGACGAAACCAACCTGTACTTGTTCACTATTAATGTCTACATGTTGTTTATTATCAATAATATTATAATTTAAATTTTTAGGTATATAGAGTCCGTCACTACCAAAAGATTGTAATGTAGATAGTTCAAAACTATCACTATTCAAAAGAGTAAATAAATTTGAGTCTGGTTTGTTTGATTCTTTATAATTTTTCAGGACGATAGAACGAATTGTTGCACCGACAGTTGAAAGCTTAATATCGAAAAAATCAGAAGATACTGTTAAGAAAGATTCTTCTTTATTATCATTTATAAAATCATCAGATTTAGGTTCAACAGCAACAGGTTTTGACCTAGTCACTTCATTATTTACTGATATCTCTTTTTTGGCTTCATCAACGGTTGCAACCTGCTGAACTTGTTGCTGAGGAGCAAAAAAGAGACTATAGCCAGACCAAAGAAGAACAATGAGAACAACGGCAAGGATAGTACGATTATTATCCATTTTTAAATATCCTGATTTTTAATTGAAGGGACAGGGTCAAAGCCACCAACATGAAACGGATGACATTTAAGGATTCTCTTAATAGCAAAAAAACTACCTTTAAATAGTCCAAACGTAAGAATACATTCACGCGCATAACATGAACATGTTGGATAAAATCGGCAGGACCTGGGGGTAAAAGGTGATATGCAATTACGATAAATATCAATCAGAAATATAAAAAAATATTTAATCATTATTAATTGCCATCTTCAAAAATAGGTTTTTTAACTCGGTTGTAATTTCTGAAGAAGAAAGTAAAGTCGAGCCTCGCTTAACAATAATTGAATAATCCATTGTAGGATATTCATGTTGTGACATACGAAAAAATTCACGTGTTAATCTTTTCAATCGGTTACGTTCAACCGCGTTTCCTACTTTCCGGGTAACGGTAATACCTAGTCGTGAATTTTTTTTAGTATTTTCCATAACCAGAAGCACAAAATGGGGTGTATTGTATTTACACCCCATCTTCCTTATCAACTGGTATTCCCAAGATTTATGCAAACGCATAAAACCAGGATAGCATTTGTTCATAAACTACTTTTGCGGAATAGACACCGTCAAAGACTTGCGGCCGCGAGCACGACGATTATTAATGGTTTGACGACCGCTTTTGGTTTGCATTTTTTTACGAAAACCATGGGTTCTTTTGCGCTTGATACGACTGGGCTGAAAAGTTCGCTTGGACATAATATCTCCTCTTTCTTAATCTGACAAAGCAGTACCTTTAATCATAAAAACAATATCAAGTCAACTAAAATACCTTTAAAAATCTACTGGTAGATATTTACAATAAACATTATAGTAGTCATCCTTATTGAGGAAAAAAAAGAACAATAAAAATAATAAACGAATATAAAAATATATAAAATCAATTATTTTAGATATTTACAATATTTATTCATTATAAACAACTGTTGATAATCTGTGGAAAAAAAATGAATTTAATCTGGTCTAAAACATTAGAAAAATTGAAAAATAAAATAAGTGAACAAAACTTTACAACCTGGATAGAACCAATCAATCCAATAAAAATAATAGGAAATCAATTAAATGTTGAAGTTCCTAATAAATTTATAAAAGACTGGATAAATGACAACTATAAAAATGATATTGAAAAAACCTTATCAGATGTAGGCACAGTTAATTATGAATTAAATATTATAATCAACAAAAAAAGTGTAAATAAAAAATCAAAAAAAGTTGAGCCAATAAAAATAGAGAATACAACAAATTTACATAAAAAAAATGAAGATATTCCCAACTTAAATTCAAAATATACATTTGAAACTTTTGTTGCAGGAACCTCAAATCAGTTTGCTCATGCAGCTGCAATGGCTGTATCAAATAATCCGGCTACAACATATAATCCTTTATTTATTTATGGTGGAGTCGGTTTAGGAAAAACACATTTAATAAATGCAATAGGAAATGAAATATATAAAAGAGATTCTAATACAAAAATTTGTTATTATTCTTCTGAAAAATTTACAAATGAACTTATAAATTCGCTTCGTCACGCGAAAATGAATGAATTTAGAAATAAATTTAGATCTATAGATATTTTATTAATAGATGATATTCAGTTTATTGCTGGAAAAAAGAGTACTCAAGAAGAATTTTTTCATACCTTTAATGCTCTATATGAATCTCACAAACAAATTATAGTAACATCGGATAAGTTTCCAAAAGAAATTCCAGATTTAGAAGAAAGATTACGTTCAAGATTCGAATGGGGCTTAATAGCAGACATTCAAGCTCCCGATACGGAAACCAAACAAGCAATACTTAAAATGAAAGCGGATCAAAACAACATAAATATATCTGAAGATGTTATATATTTTTTAGCCAACTCTATATCGAATAATGTTCGAGAATTAGAAGGTTACTTGATAAGAATAGGAGCTTATTCGAGTTTAACTTCAACACCTATTACCATTCACATGGCTAAAAAAATACTTAAAGATATAATCATAGAAAATAGTAAAGAAATAACCATAGAAAAAATTCAGAAAAAAGTTGCAGATCACTTTCAGATAAAAACAAGTGATTTAAAATCAGCAAAGCGTCTAAAAAATATAGTTTTTCCAAGACAGATAGCGATGTATATTAGTCGTAATCTTACAAGTTTATCCTATCCAGAAATTGGTACAAAATTCGGTGGAAAAGATCATTCGACTATAATACATGCAATCAAAAAAATAGAAAAAATGATGAAAGAAGATTTGTATGTAAAAAATATGATAGAAAAGTTGATTGAAAACCTGAGCATGTAACTGTTAATAAATTATACAAATAAGTTAAAAAACATAACTGTTAACAAAATGGTCGAAAATAAAACATTTTACTAACAGCTGAAAATGAAAAGAAAATCTATATTTTTCAAATATTTGAAGCTTTATTAACATATAAACAGGCACTACTAGTACTACTAAATAATATTAAACTAAAATAAAAGTAATAGAGATTGTTGATGGAGGTAGTATGCAATTTGTAATAAGCAAAAATATTTTTTTAGAGGGGCTTTCAAAAGTTCAAGGAATTGTTGAAAAAAGACATACAATACCTATATTAGCTAATGTATTAATAGAAGCTAAAAATAATGAAATAACAATAACTGCTACAGATCTCGAGGTAGGTTTAAAATCAAAATACGAAGCAAATATTATAAATGAAGGGAAAATTACCGTTTCAGCGAAAAAATTATTTGAAATAATAAAAGAACTTCCAGATAAAGATATAAATTTTAATTCTAAAAATAATTTTTGGGTTGAAATAAAATGTGACAAATCAATTTTCAACTTAGTTGGTTTATCACCAGATGAATTTCCAAAATTTCCAGAAATAGATTTAAGTACAAGCATTATAAATAAAAATATTATGAATGAGATGATAGAAAAGACTTTGTTTTCTATTTCGAATGATGAAACAAAATTCAACTTAACAGGGATATTTATAAAATCAGAAGTTATAGATGGTATTAAAAAAATTATTTTTGTATCAACAGATGGTCATAGATTATCAATGATTCAAAAAAAATATGAAGAAGAGCTAGATAATAGGTATCTAGAGGGTTTTATTTTACCTAAAAAAGGTATTATTGAAATTAAAAAAATATTAGAAATAATGGAAGATGAAGTTATTATCGGTATATCAGATAATAATTTTTCTATAAGTAATGAAAAAACGACTTTGATTATGCGGATGGTTGATGGAGATTTTCCAGATTATAAAAGAGTTATACCTGAAAAAGGAAGTAATGCTGCCGTTATAAATAAAAATTTATTTTTACATGCTCTTAAAAGAATATCTATATTATCAAGTGAAAAATCAAAAGGTGTAAAAATAAATTTGAATAAAGATTCTTTGACTCTTACTTCTTCTAATCCAGATTTAGGAGATGCAAAAGAAGAAATTGATATTATTTATAATGGAGATGTTATTTCTATTGGATTTAATGCAAAATATATAATTGATATTTTACAAGTTATAAAAAACGAGAATATAATATTTAATTTAAAAGATAATATTTCACCTGGACTTATAAATCCAGAAGATGATGAAAATCATCTTTCTGTAATTATGCCTATGCGATTATAATATATTTTTTTTAAATGCATATAAATAAGATAATAATAAATAATTTTAGAAATATAGAAAATACTGTTATTAGCCCAAGTGATAAAATAAATTTTATTTATGGACAAAATGCACAGGGAAAAACAAATTTATTAGAATCTATATATTTTTCATCACTATATAAAAGTTTTAGAACTAATAAAAATACAAACTTAATTAATAAAGATTATAATAGTTTTAATATTAACTTAGAAATAATAAATAACAATGTAAATAATAATATTAAAATATTCCTAGATAATAAAAATAAAAAAAATATTATTATAAATAATAAAAAACCTGATAATGATTTTTTTTATAAAATTTTGAATTGTATAATTTATTATCCTGATGAAATTATTTATTTAAAAACTTATCCTTTATATAGAAGGAATTTAATAGATAGATCAATTTTTTTTATTAATAATGAATATATATATTTATTTAAAAAATATTTAAAATGTTTAAAACAAAGAAATATTTTTTTAAAATTAAAAAAATGTGAAGATGATGTATGGCGTGATCAACTTATTGAATATGCTTCTCTAATAATAGAAGAAAGAATGCTTTATATTGATAAAATTAATGAAATACTTAGTAGTTTCGAAAATTTAAAAATAAAAGAGAATTATTTAATAGAATATAAAAAAATAGATAAAAAAGAAATAAAAGATAATCTTTATAAAAAATTTAAAAAAAATGAAATAAAAGAAAAACAATATGGATATACACTTTTCGGACCTCATATTGATGACTTTATATTTACTTTAAATGGAAGTGATATAAATAAATATTGTTCAGAGGGACAGAAAAGATCTTTTTTACTTTGTTATAAGCAAGCACAATTGCAACATTATAAAAATATATATGGTTATTATCCGGTGCTTTTATTTGATGATATAGGCACCGAACTCGATTTATCTAGAAAAACCAATATTTTCAATAAAATTATTGAAAATTCTGGTCAGGTATTTATTACGACAATAGATATACCAAATATGAAAAATGAGAATATTAAAGTTTTCAAGGTTGATAATGGTAGTTTTTCTGAATTTATTTTGAAATAAGGTTAATTATGTCAGAAGAAAAAAAATACGGAGCTGAAAGCATACAAGTTTTAGAGGGTTTAGAAGCTGTTAGAAAAAGACCCGCAATGTATATTGGTTCAACATCAGTTAATGGTCTTCATCATCTAGTTTATGAAGTTGTTGATAATGCTATTGATGAATCTTTAGCAGGTCATTGTAATGAGATAACAGTTATTATTCACGAAGATAATTCCGTCACAGTTGAAGATAATGGTCGCGGCATACCTGTCGAAATGCATGAAAAACAAAATAAGTCAGCAGCTGAAGTTGTTATGACAGTTTTACATGCAGGTGGAAAATTCGATGATGATGGTGAAGGTGCTTATAAAGTTTCAGGCGGACTACATGGTGTTGGTGTCTCAGTCGTAAATGCTTTATCCAGTCAGCTTGATTTGGAAATAAGAAGAGACGGTAAAATTTATAGACAAAGTTATAGAAGAGGTATTCCGGTAGAACCTCTGCAGGTCGATGGTGATACGATTAAGCGTGGAACTAAAATAACTTTTTGGCCTGACAATGAAGTATTTGATACCTCTGATTTTTCTTTTTCAACACTATCGCAGCGTTTAAGAGAACTTGCTTTTTTGAATGCCGGAGTAAAAATAAATATTAAAGATGATAGAACTGAAAAAAGCCACGAGTTTATATATGAAGGCGGAATTCGTTCTTTTGTTGAATATCTCAATAGAGCAAAAAGCCCACTCCATCCTGAGCCAATATACTTCCATGGTGAAAAAGGAGGGTCAGAAATAGAAATAGCCATACAGTATAATGACAGTTATGACGAAAAAATATTTTGTTTTGCTAACAATATTAATACACATGAAGGTGGTACGCATCTCAGTGGTTTTAAAGGTTCGTTAACCCGAACAATGAATGCTTATGCAGCAGCTAATAATTTGCTAAAAAATATTAAAGTTGCTATTTCAGGCGATGATATGCGCGAAGGAATAGCTGCTGTCATATCAGTAAAGCTGCCCGATCCACAGTTTGAAGGACAAACCAAAACAAAATTGGGAAATTCTGAAGTCAAAGGTTACGTGGAAACTTTGATGAATGACCAATTATCTACTTTTTTGGAAGAGAATCCCCAGGTTGCTAAAAAAGTTTTAGAAAAAGGAATTGAGGCTGCACGAGCTCGTGAAGCAGCTCGTAAAGCTCGCGACCTAACCCGCCGTAAAGGCGCATTAGAAGGTCTTTCTCTTCCTGGTAAATTGGCGGATTGTCAGGAAAAAGATCCGGCTCTCTGTGAAATTTACCTGGTCGAGGGTGATTCCGCTGGAGGTAGTGCCAAGCAAGGTCGTGAGAGACGCTTTCAGGCTATTTTACCACTCAAGGGTAAAATTCTGAATGTTGAAAAAGCTCGCTTCGATAAAATGTTAACATCAAATGAAATACGTACCTTGATTACAGCCATGGGGACTGGAATAGGCAAGGATGATTTTGATATAGCGAAGTTGCGTTATCACCGTGTCATTATTATGACGGATGCTGATGTTGATGGTTCTCATATTCGAACATTATTATTAACTTTCTTCTTCAGACAAATGCCCGAAATTGTTGAAAGAGGTCATCTTTTTATTGCCCAGCCACCTCTTTATAAAGCAAAAAGGGGTAAACGGGAACTCTATCTTAAAGATGATGATACGTTGCTCGATTATCTTTTAGATATTGGTACAGAAGGAATATCTTTAGAGATGGAGGAGGGAAAGAAAATTTTACGTGGTAAGCAAATTATACCTACGCTGCGTAATATCATTAATTATAATCAGCATTTTGAAAAAATAGTAAATAGAGGAGTCCCCGGGGAAATATTGAAAATATTTGTGAAAGGTAAAATAAAAAATGGTTTTGCAGATAAAGCTAATCTTGAACCTCTTGCAGAACAACTGCGTCAGCAAGAGCCAAACGCTAAATTTGAGGTTTTAGAAGATCCAGATCGTATACTTGTAACTTTTGGTAATCTCCACGCAAGGATTGATCGTCAGACTGTAGAAATTCTTTCTTCTCATGAATATAAGTTATTGTTGCAATCCTATAAACAAATAGAAGAAATTTGCCTCAGGGATCCGGTTTATCTCACTGCAGAAGGCAAAGATAGTATTGAAGTTTCGGATCGTGAAGAGTTGTTGGATGTTTTTCTGTCGCGAGCAAAAAAAGGGCAGTATATACAACGCTATAAAGGTCTTGGAGAAATGAATCCTGAGCAGCTGTGGGAAACGACTATGGATCCTGATAAACGGATTCTGTTGCAGGTAACAATAGAGGACGCTGTTAGAGCTGATGAAATTTTTACAGTCCTTATGGGCGATCAGGTTGAACCGCGGCGTGAATTTATTGAGCAAAATGCATTACAGGTTGAAAATCTGGATGTTTGATAAAAATGAAAATAAACTTCCATCGTGAAGTTTGGAGGATTTAAATGCTGTCAGAGCAAAATAAAGTAACAGTCAATATTGTAGATGAAATGCGTAAGTCCTACATGGACTACGCCATGAGCGTTATTGTTGGTCGGGCCTTGCCCGATGTTCGTGATGGGCTTAAACCGGTTCATCGGCGCATTTTGTTTGCAATGCATGATCTCAACAATGATTTTAATAAACCTTATAAAAAGTCAGCACGTGTTGTTGGTGATGTTATTGGTAAATATCATCCACATGGCGATTCAGCAGTGTACGATTCTATTGTCCGTATGGCGCAGGATTTTTCGATGCGTCACCCCTTGGTTGATGGCCAGGGTAATTTTGGTTCAATCGATGGCGATTCTGCCGCAGCTATGCGTTATACCGAAATCAGAATGGACCGGCTTGCCCACGAACTGTTGAACGATATTGATAAGGAAACAGTCGACTTTGGTCCTAACTACGATGATTCTCTCGAAGAGCCGTTGGTCCTTCCTTGTAAATATCCAAACCTTCTGGTTAACGGTTCAGAGGGTATAGCCGTTGGTATGGCAACCAAGATACCCCCCCATAATCTGGGAGAAGTAATCAATGGTTTGATAGCGTTGATTGAAGATCCACGAATTAGCATAGAAGAGTTGATCGAAAAAATACCCGGCCCCGATTTTCCGACTGCAGGTTTCATCAATGGTCGGGAGGGCATTCACGAGGCCTACAAGAATGGTCGAGGTATTATTCAGATGCGTGCCCGGGCGATGGTTGAAATTGATCGACGTAGCGGCCGAGAAGCAATAGTTATTACTGAGCTTCCTTACCAGGTCAACAAAGCCCGACTGATAGAAAAGATTGCCGAACTGGTTAAAAACAAGAAAATCGAAGGCATTTCTGACCTGCGCGATGAATCAGACCGTGAAGGAATGCGGGTTGTTATTGAATTACGGCGAGACATGATTCCTGGTGTTGTCTTGAATCAGCTCTACAAAATGACCGTAATGCAGAGTTCCTTTGGCATTATTATGCTGGCGATCGTTTCAGGCCAACCCAAAATTCTCAATTTGCGGGAAGTTCTTGATTGCTTTATCGATCACCGAAGGGAAATAGTAACCCGACGTTGCGTCTTTGAGCTGAAAAAGGCTGAAGCCCGTGCCCATGTTCTGTATGGGTTGAAGCTGGCGCTGGAAAATCTGGATGAGGTTATCAAAATTATCAAAGGCAGTGCAACATCAGTTGAAGCCAAGCAAGCTCTGATGACACGCTTTTCCTTTTCGGATATTCAGGCGCAGGCTATTCTTGATATGCGCCTGCATCGATTGACTGGACTTGAACAGGAAAAAATTCTCGAAGAATTAAACCAACTGTTGCTTCAGATCACCCGTTTGAAGGAGATTCTTGCCAGTGAAGTCGAAATACTCAACATCATCAAAACTGAATTGATTGAATTGAGGGATAAGTTTGCCAATCCGAGACGTACAGAAATTCTTGATAGAAGTGCCGATTTGACTTTGGAAGATATGATTGTTGAAGAGGATATGGTTGTAACCGTGACCCACGGAGGTTACATCAAACGGAATGCGGTATCGCTTTATCGAGCTCAGCGACGTGGAGGAAAAGGAAAGACGGGGGTAAAACCAAAAGAAGAGGATTTTGTAGAAAACATATTTATTGCCTCAACCCATGCATATATTCTGATTTTTACCAACCTGGGGAAAGTGTACTGGCTTAAGGTTCACGAAATACCTCAGGGAGGTCGAGCCTCGCGAGGAAAGGCTATTGTCAACCTGCTGCAGCTAGCTCCAGAAGAAAAGGTTATGACAATTCTACCCGTCACAAGCTTTGAAAAAGATCAATATATTGTGACAGCGACGGCCCGAGGAGTTATCAAGAAAACGGAACTGATGGCTTATTCCCATCCGCGCGTCGGTGGAATCATCGCTTTGACGATTGATGAAGGGGATAGTCTTATAGAGGCGCGTTTGACAAACGGTGAGCGCGACCTTCTACTGGCAAGCCGTAAAGGTAAATCGATCCGTTTTCCAGAATCTGATGTGCGGCCGGTTGGTCGACCTGCTCGCGGTGTTCGAGGAATAACATTGGATGCTGATGATGAAGTTATCGGACTGCAGTCAGTGGCGGCAAACACCGCTCTTGCCCTGGTAACAGTTACAGAAAACGGTTATGGAAAACGAACCGATATTAATGAGTATCGGGTTCAAAGCCGTGGCGGTAAAGGAGTCATCACCATCAAAACCAGTGTGCGGAATGGCAGTGTTGTTGCTATCAGGATGGTAGAAAACGAAGCTGACCTCATGTTTATTACTAACCGTGGCAAGCTTTTGCGCACTAATGTAAAAAATATTCGTGCCATCGGCCGGAATACCCAAGGTGTCAGAATGATGGTACTGGAAGATGATGAGTTTATTGTTTCGGTTGCCAAACTGGCAGAGAAGGATACGGCAGATGGGGTTGTACCAGCTGAAGAAGCAATTGAAGCGGGAATTGAAACAACAGGAAATCCAGAGGAAGAAATCTAACCGTAATCGCTGGATTATATTTTTTCTGGTTGTTCTCGTTCTGGCTGCTGGCTTTTTTCCTGTTTACCGTCAACAGCAGCTGTCAGCGTCACAGCGGTTATTTGCTGAAGGTGTTAAGCTCGAGAGTATGGGGCAGCTAGCTTTAGCTGAAAATAAATATCAGGAAGTTTATCAACGTTATCCACACGCTCAAGAAGCTGCCGAATCTTTGTTCAGGATTGCAAAGCTCTGGCAGTTCAACCATCAAGATGTGCAACGGGCTCTGCTCAGTTATCTGAAAATCGAACATGACTATCCGGACAACCCGCTGGTATTACCTGCCAGTGAAGAAGCCGCACGGATAGTTAAATATACTTTGAGAGACTTTTCGCGGGCGATTGAGTTTTATCAGCGCTTGTTGGATTTAAATGCTGGAGCTCCAGATCAATACTATTATGAAATTGCAGATTGCTACTTTCGCCTTGAAAACTATTCGCAAGCGCGGATAGAACTAGAAACTTTGTTAGAAAAATACCCACAGAGCGATCTTGCTGCAGATGTTTTATACCGTAAGGCAGGGATTTTACTGCTGGAAGGACTCACGGAAGAAGCGCGACAAGATTGGCTTGAGGTCATTGACCGTTTTCCTGACAGTAAATACCGCATTCAGGCAGAATTTGATCTGGCCAAGGTTTTGGAGGAGGAAGGATTCCTGAGTGAAGCTTTACAGCTCTATCAGAAACTGGAGGGGGATGTAGAGCCATCTATGTTGGAGGCAAAAATTCAACATCTGGAAAAGCGGATTAATGATAAAAGAGAGGCTATCTGATGGAAACAAAAATTGCTGTCGTTGGTGCCGGTAGCTGGGGAACGACATTAGCCAACCTTTTGGTAAAAAAAGGCTATCCGGTAACACTTTGGTGCTATGAAGAAGAACTGGCTGAACGTATTTCAAAAACATTTGTAAATGACCTTTATCTGCCAGATGTGGTCCTTTCTGAAAAATTACAGGTAACTCATAGTCTGAAAAGCGCCGTTACCGATAAACAGATGCTTTTATTTGTGACCCCTTCCCAGGTAACTCGCCAGGTTTTATCTCAAACACTGCCCGAACTATCAGCACAAACCCTGATTGTCTCCGCATCCAAAGGGATAGAAAATGACAGTCTGATGTTGTTGTCTCAGGTTTTTGAAGAGCTTTTGCCTAAGGATATGCACAATAATCTTGGATTTCTTTCAGGTCCTTCGTTTGCAAATGAAGTGAGTATTGATATGCCGACAGCCGTTGTCGCAGCTGCCCGCGATGAAGTTGTGGCTAAAAAGATTCAAACAATCTTCAGTACAGAGACTTTTCGGGTTTACAATCATCGTGATATTATTGGTGTCGAGCTCGGTGGAGCGATGAAAAATGTGATAGCGATTGCTGCCGGAGTTGCTGATGGTCTCGGTTTTGGCCACAACACCAGGGCAGCACTGATCACTCGAGGTTTAGCGGAAATGACTCGTCTCGGAATACGGCTGGGAGGTGCAGCAGAAACCTTTGCCGGGTTGGCGGGAATGGGTGATCTGGTGCTAACCTGTACAGGAGATCTGTCACGTAACCGCAGTGTCGGTATTGAGCTGGGTAAAGGTCGAAAGATTGATGAAATTTTAAATGGTATGCAGATGGTTGCAGAAGGGGTTAAAACAACTCTGTCCGCGTATCAGTTAGCGACTAAGTTGGCAGTTGATGTGCCGATTATTGAGCAGATGTATCTTATTCTCTATCAAAATAAAGATCCGCGGCAGGCTGT
Source organism: Desulfuromusa sp. (assembly GCA_036351455.1). GTDB lineage: Bacteria > Desulfobacterota > Desulfuromonadia > Desulfuromonadales > Geopsychrobacteraceae > Desulfuromusa. Next base: position 7,743 of record JAZBPC010000213.1, on the reverse strand, counting down.
TACTGATTTGATGTTACGTGATTTAAAATCAGAGGGGATATAGAGGAAACCATGAAACAATTATTGTTGTTATCTGTCTGTTTGTTTTTGTTGGTGGGTTTGGTTTACGCTGAGCCGGTGGTAGAAATGAAAACCAGCATGGGTACGATTCAGATTGAGCTGAATAGTGACAAGGCCCCACTCACAGTGAAAAATTTTCTCGAGTACGTCGATCAGAAGTTTTATGACGGAACAATTTTCCATCGTGTCATTAGAAATTTTATGATCCAAGGTGGCGGTTTCGATCAATACGAAAAAAGAAAAGAGACTTTGGATCCAATTAAGAACGAAGCGGGAAACGGTTTGAAAAATCAGAAAGGAAGTATTTCTATGGCACGCACTGGTGTTGTAGATAGTGCAACCAGCCAATTTTTTATTAACCTTGTAGACAATGATGCTCTCAATCACCGTGGAACAACTTCGAGAACTTTTGGATACGCCGTTTTTGGGCAGGTTACTGCGGGAATGGATGTTGTTGAAAAAATTGGTAAAGTGAAAACAATTTCGAAGAGTTCCCTGTTTAGAGATTATCCTGAGCCACAGGTCATAATTGAGTCTGTTCGCAGGGTTGAAAAGTAATGGTCTAGGATTAAATAAAAAGGGCGAGTGATGTCGACGTTCCGGATTATGAGTTATCATATTAACGGTACTCGAAGTGCTGCTGGGGAGCTTGCCCCTGAGCTTTGTGCATCGGTCATTCGTGAGCAACAGCCAGAACTGGTAATGCTCCAGCGGATTGGGTCACCTATTGGAGCCAGTTCTGTTGAGCGTTTGGCTGAAAGGGTTGGCTTGTCAGTTTATGGATCCGATTTGGAGGGTGATTGTGCTTTTCTGTCTCGTTATCCCCTTCACCATATTCAAGAAGTTCAGCTCGGATTTGGTAATCAATGCGTTCAGGCGGATCTTGACCTTGAAGGTGAAAGGGTGCACCTGTTTAATTTGACCCTTGCCTGGGACTTTCGACAGCGCCAGGAGCAGGTTAAGCTTCTGATGAATTCACAGTTGTTAAACAACCCCTCTTTACCTTGTGCTACAATTGTGTGCGGTGATTTTGGCCTCCCTTTATGGGGGAGCTTTCAAATCCCCCTCAGTGAACACCTGCAACGAGCTAGCTTTCCTGTATGGCGAGCAAACTTCCCGGGAAAGGTGCCACTGTGGGGCCGAGACAGGGTCTATTTCAGGGGCCCGATCAGGGCATTGTCCGGGCATGTTGTTAAAACAAGGAACGCACGTAAAGCATCTACACACCTCCCATTGGTTCTTACCGTTGAGACGAATGAGACACGCGAAATTCTTAAAGTTAAAAAAAGATCGCAAATAACGGCAAAACAACCCAACCCCGTTTGTGGTTAAGCTTTAGTTATATTTGAGAATGACTGACACATGAAAAAAGCGGAAAAAGCTTTACTGTTGCTACGTGCTCTGGAAAAAACTTACCCGACCGCGCACTGCGCTCTCATCTATCAAAATCCCTGGCAGTTACTGGTTGCAACGATTCTATCGGCCCAATGTACCGATAAGCGGGTTAATATTGTTACAGAAAAGCTGTTCGAGGTGTTACCTGAGCCAGAGCAGATGGCAGCGGCTAGCCAGGAACAGGTGGAAGATTTGATCCGCACGACCGGTTTTTTTCGCAACAAGGCTAAAAACCTGATTTGCTGTGCTGAACAGATATTAAGCCGTCATCAGGGAGTGGTTCCAGCAGATCTGGATGCCTTGGTTGCCTTGAACGGAGTTGGTCGTAAAACAGCGAATGTGGTTCTTGGTAATGCGTTTCAGATTCCTGGAATGGTTGTCGATACCCATGTGAAACGTTTGGCCCGGCGTTTTGGTTGGACAAAATCAGATAACCCGGAAATTATAGAGAAAGAATTGAGTCGTTTGCTCCCCAAAAGTGACTGGACTCAATCAGCTCATACCTTGATAGCTCATGGTCGTGCTTGCTGTAAAGCTCCAACCCCGATTTGTAGTTCCTGTCCCATCATTGAACTGTGTCCACGTAAGGGTGTGAATAAATCCCGGTAAGGAATATTTCGCGTGAACAGTCGATAAATTAAAAGCTTCGCAACGTGAGTTGCGAAGCTTTTTTGGTTTACCCTCAAAGACATTATTACCAGCAGTAACGGCTGCCGACAATGTAGTCGAATTTAAACTTTATGAACGTTCGCGGATTGTGGACCTTTATCTCCCTGAATTACATCAAAAGTAACCCGATCTCCTTCAGCTAAGGATTTGAATCCCTCTGATTGGATCGCTGAAAAGTGAACAAAAACATCTGGGCCATTGTCTTGCTCAATAAAACCAAAACCTTTTGAATCATTAAACCATTTTACTGTACCTTCTGCCATGCGTGGACTCCTTTTATACTGTTTTTTGCGAGGGTAACCGAGACACGATAAATCGCTTCTATCACAGACAACATATAAAGACAACGATAAATTTTAATGATAACTGTCTAGAAATCGAATAATTCATCAGAATACCTGTAGAATATACCTGATTAATTTAATAATGCGATATAAAATCGAGATTTCTCTGTAAGTTAAGGAGATAAAAAGGTGTAAAATTTAAGAAACTAGATGAATTTGTCAACAACACTAGAAAATCAAACTCGTTTACGTGTAAACTTGCTGAATAAATTAACTTATGAGGAGGATCCCTAAGATGAGTAACTCGTTTAACAGTGCAAAAACGTTGCAAGTTGCAGAGAATCATTATCGATATCATAGTCTCAAGGAATTTTCAGCAGCCAGTTCTTATAATTTGGAACGACTTCCTTTTACTATTAAGGTTCTTCTGGAGAATCTGCTTCGTAAGGAAGATGGGGATAATGTCAAGCGGAGTGATATAGAAGCGGTTGCCGCATGGGGATTAGATCAAGGTCAGGCGGGAGAGATTTCCTATAGCCCGGCGCGGGTCCTGATGCAAGATTTTACCGGGGTCCCAGCTATTGTTGACCTTGCCGCCATGCGCGATGCGGTTGCCAGGAATGGCGGTGATCCGGCAAAGATAAACCCACAAATACCTGTCGACCTGGTTATTGATCATTCGGTTATGGTGGACCACTTTGGTGGTCCTGAATCTCTGAAAGATAATGTGAAAAAAGAGATGGAGCGGAATCGGGAGCGCTACGCTTTTTTACGCTGGGGGCAGAAGGTTTTTGATAATTTTCGGGTTGTCCCCCCGGGAACTGGCATCTGCCATCAGGTTAATCTGGAGTATCTGGCACAGGCGGTTTGGAGCCAGGAGGTTGATGGAGAGACCTGGGCCTATCCCGACACCCTGGTTGGCACCGACAGCCATACAACCATGATCAACGGTCTCGGCGTACTTGGCTGGGGAGTTGGTGGCATTGAGGCGGAAGCCGCTATGCTGGGACAGCCTATTTCCATGTTGATTCCTGATGTGGTTGGATTCCGTTTGACAGGAAGTTTAAGCGAGGGGATCACTGCAACGGATCTGGTGTTGACGGTTACCCAGATGTTGCGTAGTCATGGAGTTGTTGGCAAGTTTGTTGAGTTTTTTGGTGCCGGCCTGTCACAATTGCCGCTGGCTGATCGTGCAACGATAGCCAATATGGCCCCTGAATATGGCGCTACCTGTGGATTTTTCCCGATTGACGAGATCACACTTGACTACCTGACTTTATCCGGGCGTAGTGCAGAAACGGTTGCACTGGTTGAGAGCTATTGTAAAGAGCAGGGACTGTGGCGTAGCAACGATCTTCCCGATCCCACCTATAGTGCTGTTTTAGAACTTGACCTGACAACGGTCAGACCCAGCCTGGCTGGACCGAAAAGACCACAGGACAGGGTTGTTCTTGAAGACATGCGTACCGCGACAGAACAGGCTCTCCCTGAGGTTGACCGGGATAAGGGAATCGCAATTTCCAACAGTCAAGACCAGCTGAATCATGGGGATGTGGTGCTTGCTGCCATAACCTCCTGTACCAATACTTCCAACCCTGCAGTGATGATGGCTGCCGGATTGGTCGCTAAAAAGGCGGTTGAAAAAGGCTTAAAGCAAAAATCCTGGGTCAAGACATCTCTGGCTCCCGGATCAAAAGTCGTGACCGACTATCTGGCTAAAGCCGGTTTGCAAAGTTATCTCGATGAGTTGGGTTTCAATATTGTTGGCTATGGGTGTACCACTTGTATCGGTAATTCAGGACCACTGACTGACCCAATCGCAGCAGCAATTGATGCTGGAGATATGAGTGTTAGCTCTGTTCTTTCGGGGAATCGGAATTTTGAGGGGCGGATTCATGCTCAGGTAAAGTTGAACTGGCTTGCATCACCCCCACTGGTCGTCGCTTTTGCTCTGGCGGGAACGACACGCATTGATCTGACCTGTGAGCCTATTGGCGAAGATAATGCTGGACAGCCCGTTTATTTAAAAGATATCTGGCCTAGCAACGAAGAGGTTGCGGAGATGGTTGCTTTGGTTAATGCTCAGATGTTCCTGAAAGAATATGCAGAAGTTTTTTCCGGCGACCAGAGTTGGCAAAACCTTCAGATCCCCGAAGGATTAACTTATTCCTGGGAGCAGGATTCAACCTATATTCGTCTCCCCTCCTTCTTTGACCAACTGCAGGTTGAAAAATCCTATGCGGGTTTCAAGGACGCCCGGGTTCTTGCTCTCCTTGGTGACTCAATAACGACCGACCATATTTCACCGGCGGGGTCAATTAAAGCAACAAGTCCAGCAGGTGAGTATCTTCAGGAGCACAATATCAACGAGCAAGATTTTAACTCCTATGGCTCACGCCGTGGTAACCATGAAGTGATGGTGCGTGGCACCTTTGCCAATATTCGTCTGCGTAATAAGATGGTTCCGGGAACAGAGGGTGGAGTGACTAAGCATCTTCCCGATGGAGCAGAAATGAGTATTTTTTCTGCAGCAAACCAATATAAAAATGAGAATGTTCCCTTAATTGTGATTGCCGGTAAAGAGTATGGAACCGGCTCCAGTCGCGACTGGGCAGCCAAGGGGACTTTTTTGCTCGGGGTTAAGGCGGTTCTTACTGAAAGCTACGAAAGAATTCATCGCTCCAACCTCGTCGGGATGGGGGTTCTTCCGTTACAGTTCCTGCAAGGGGACTCTGCTGAAGGTCTAAAGCTGGATGGCAGTGAAACGATAAGCCTACCAGCTGTCGATAATTTGCAAACAAAACAGATTTTAACTTTAACCATCACTAGAAATGATGGTAGCACACAAGAGGTCAAAGCTCTCTCTCGGCTGGATACTGACCAGGAGGTGATCTTTTTCCAGAGTGGTGGAATTCTCAACCACGTGTTGTTACAACTTATGAAGTAAGCTATTACCTGTTTTGACAGCAAAGAGCCCAGGGGTGATTTATCAATCCCTGGGCTCTTTTTGTTTGTGGATTACCGAGCTATTTATTAGCCGCACGCTGTTGACAGGATTTTGCAAGCGGAGTATATGTGAACGTATGTTCAATTGATGGAGGTTTTGTGGATAGAGTTGACGATACTTGTCAGGTTGAATGTGTTCACCTGGATAACGTGGAGCGGGTGAATGCAAGAATGGAATCTGATGACAATCTGTTCGAGTTAGCAGAGCTGTTCAAGGCTTTTGGTGATTCTACCCGAATCCGGATTCTTCATGCTCTTTCTTTTTCAGAACTTTGTGTTTGTGACCTGGCTCAACTTCTCAATATGAGTTCTTCAGCTGTAAGTCATCAACTTCGTGTGTTGCGAGGGCAGAAAATTGTCAAATATCGTAAGGATGGGAAAAATGTGATTTATAGCCTGGTCGATTCACATGTTTCAACATTGTTGGAGCAAGGGCTTCAGCATGTAAAAGAATAAGGAGTTTTTGACCGTTGCGGGAATGAGTACCCGTATTTTTTTGTAATATAACGTGTGAACATATCGTCACATGTTTTTAGAAAGAAGTGCTTATGATTTTATTTGAAAGGATATTGCTGGAAAGCTGGAATGTTCTTTGTCTTTCGGCCCCTTACCTGTTATTTGGTTTCGTTGTTGCGGGAATACTTAAAGCATTTATTTCAGATGACTTTATTGCCCGACACCTTGGAAAAGAGAACGGTTCAAGTATCGTCAAAGCGGCATTGTTCGGTGTTCCCATCCCTTTATGCAGTTGCGGAGTTCTACCTGCTGCAGCGGGTATTCGTAAGCAAGGTGCCACAAAGGGGGCAACAACTGCATTTTTAATTGCCACACCCGAAACCGGTGTGGATTCAATTTCTGTGACTTGGGTACTCCTGGATCCATTGATGGCCCTTCTCAGGCCCATATCGGCGTTCTTAACGGCACTGTTTACCGGCCAGCTGGTGCGTATTTTTGACTCTGACAAACCTGCGATAGATGAGAAGGTTGCTGGCAATGGTGAAATTATGAAAAGTGAGGGAGGTTCTGCCGCTTGTTGTTGTAATTCTGGGAATATTTCTCTAAAGAAAAAAATGGGCATTCTGCAACGACTGCAAGAAGGGATGCGCTTTTCCTTTGGCACCCTTTTCAAGGATATCTCTGGTTGGTTCTTTTTGGGGGTTGGAATTGCCGGAATGATTACCGTATTTGTATCGCCAGAGCTGGTTGAACGCTGGCTTGGAAATCCAATTATTGCGATGTTCGTCATGCTGGTGGTTGGTGTTCCTCTTTATGTCTGTGCTACAGCATCTACCCCGATAGCTGCTGCTCTCGTGCTTAAAGGGCTCAACCCTGGAGCGGCACTGGTTTTCCTTCTGGCAGGACCGGCAACAAATGCGGCAGCTCTTTCAGTTATTTCTAAAATCCTGGGTAAAAAAACGACCGTAATTTATCTCTCCGGTATTATTATTTCGTCTCTTCTTTTGGGTTTTGCCGTTGATTTTATTTATTCTCTAACGAATCTCACAGCTGGTTGGCAGGCTATAGCACAGGAAGATCACCGATCCCTGATTGGAACTCTGAGTGCTTTGACACTGTTCGGACTGGTCATGTTTCAGAAGGGTGGATGCAAAAGTTCAGATGTCACCTGTGATTGCAATTAGGGGTATGGAATAGGTCGACATTTGAGAATCTTGACATGTCTCGTCCCAGTCGACTGTTGATGATTGATGAGTTGGTAAAGGGTGAGTGCTGAGTTTGCGAATTAACCGAGATGGTTGGTGCCGATTTGAAAGGTGTCCGAGCATCTTTCAGTGCTGAAATGGGAAGGGCTACTTAATAGATGAAAAGCAGGTGAACCGAAGTTTTTAACTGCTGTGAACTTCATGTACCCTTAATTTTTTTAGTTGCGTAGAGTCGGTGCTTGAAGTCCAGAATAGCGATCAGTGTTCAATCCTTAGGCTGCCAGCAGTTAAATCAAAACCCTACCTGTTTACTCGTGAATATAAAAGTGCTTAAATAGGAGTTTATAGTCAACTGTGGGGAAGAATCTTTTTTCCGTCTGTGGAAAGGGGTAACGATGAAATACAAAGGACTTATCGTAAAAGGGGTTATTGCTGGTGCGATTGTTTTGCTGGCAATACAATTTGTTCCGTATGGCAAAGATCATACGAACCCTCCTGTTCTTGCTGAGCCACCATGGGATCAGCCCGAAACCAGGGAAATGTTTGTTCGAGCTTGTGCCGATTGTCACAGTAATGAAACCAAATGGCCATGGTACAGCAATTTTGCTCCTGCCTCCTGGATGGTGACCCTTGATGTCAAGGAAGGTCGCGAACATTTCAATGTTTCT
>JAZBPC010000212.1:0-9158 GCA_036351455.1 Desulfuromusa sp. | reverse complement strand
CTGGAGGCAACATCGTGCCGCAGAAACAACGGAAATCTTATTTCAAAATAGCACTCTTTCTTATCCTGCCCTTGTTCTTTGTTTTCTATCAGCAATACGTCCCCGAAGTTTCCTAGTAGAGGAGACTTATGAGCTAAAAGATATTTATTGTTGACGATCAGATATGCATTCTTGAATCGCCACATCACTTAATGAGATAGCCTCTCTTTGACTTATCAACCCAAAATAAAGAGGCCGCAACAAAAACAAATAGTTACGGTTTCAAGAGATCCAATAGTTTTTGTCCTGTCGTTTCTGCTTTTAGCAAAAAGTTATGATCAGCCCTGATACTCCCAGCTTCAAAAAAGCCCAAACCTTTTACAGATTCGACAACGTTCAGTCCAATGTCCTTAGAAAAATCGGTTAACAGTGCCAGGGTATTTCCCATCATAGCTGCTTCCGATTGTTCACACACTGCCGCAGTCACACAAACTTTATGAGATCCTTGATATTTCCCGATCCATTGTTTTCGGCTAACAGGATATTGGATAAAACTGTAACACCGATCAATAAAGCGCTTCATATCGGAGGTGACAGAATACCAATAGGTTGGTGAGGCGAGGACGATCCCATCCGCTTCGTCTATTTTTTTAACAACCTGAGCAAAATCATCTTGGATGATACATTCCCAGGATTTGCTACACCCTTCACATCCCGTACAAGCTCCAATATCGTAGTCACCGAGAAAAATCGATTCGACGGGAACGCCCGCTTTTTTAACTGGAGCAAGGATAGACTGAATCAGGATTTCTGTATTTCCCTTTTTCCTTCTACTGCCATTAATTGATAAGACCTTCAAAATGAGCTCCCTTTGAATCGTTTTGCCAGCTCCTCTATGTGCGCCGGACCAATCTCGCAACAGCCACCAACAATAGTCGCGCCATCCTTGATCCAACCTTCGACAAAGTCCGCATAGATCTTGGGTTCAAGGTTAGCACGAGTTTTCAGTAAATCGACAGTTGCCCCCTCCTCCATAAAATTCGCTGCGATTTCCACAAATCCGTTAGCGTAAGCACCAATAGGAATATTTTGATTGACTAAAAAGGGGATCGCTTGATTAACAGCTTCGGGGGTCGAACAATTCACCAACAGTGCTTCGAGATTAAATTCTGAGATCAGTGGGAGAATCTCTGTTATTGCCTCCCCAGAGCGGAGCCTCGAACCATCTTGATCATCAACACTCACTGCAAGCCAAACCGGTTTACTCCCTGACGTGGCCCCCATCACAGCCCCACGTGCCTGCTCCACTGATGACATGGTTTCACAAATGAATATATCGACATAAGGCTCTTGCAAAGCGGCAATCTCCGCATAAAGGCCAGCGGCTTCTTCCGCTGAGGGAGCAAGATCAGGGCGATAGGATCTCCCCGTTGGCCCCATAGATCCTGCAACAAGACCCCGACCGTGACTATCCCTTGCGGAAACTGCCAGCAAACAAGCCTGACGGTGCAGTTCAGCAAAGCGGTGTTCGATGCCAAAAGGGCTCAGGCGATCTCGATGAATAGCATAACTGTTGGTCGTGGCAATATCTGCACCCGCCAAGAAAAAATCCCGGTGCAGGTCACGCACCAATTCGGGACGGTCGATGAGCAATTGGGTTGCCCAGAGTCCTGTCGGCTTCGACGCAGAACGTGCCAGAAGTTCCTGACCCAGCCCACCATCCAGAAGTGTGATATTCATGTTGCCATCCTTTTCATAGTTGCGCTGAATCGCCCCCACCCCCTAGCCTCTCGGTTGTTTACCCCGTTGTCATATCTTACACAATATTCAACGCAAAGGCCGTTGGTCTACCCAAAAATCCATTTTCAAGATAACCTCCTGACTTTTTGAACTGTCTTTTCATAAATTCTGTTCAAATCGCGAATGATTCATTCCTCATCTGAAGACACTAGAGGGTCAGGTGTTTTTTTGACTAAGTGCCGAAGAAACAACCACGCCAAAGGTGGCAACACCAGAATAAATCCATAACTTAAAAACAGAAAAGTTTGCTGAACACCAATATCATCAGCAAGCATCCCGATCAACGGACCAGTACACACAAAGCTGATCCGAAAGCAGAGCGACTGCAGCGAAAGAATCCCTGCACGGTTGGCGGATGGAATTTCCTGCTGCACGTGATTGAGCATCATCGGACCACGCAAGCCTCGCATTGAGGTCAGCAGGTAGTAAAAAAGAAATCCCCAAAGCCCGCCAACAAGACCGAGCCCCAAATATCCGGCGATGACGACCAGGATGATCAACAGCACCATTCCGCGGTCGCCAAGCCGCAGATGACTGCGGTGGCTGATCAGAGCAAAAAGCGCGACACTCAAATTAGCACAAGCCCAAATGGGCCCAAACCAGGCAAGCGGAACACCGCCATCCTGCATATAGGGCTGGATCAGCCAGATGGGGTAGTAGGATGTTAACCCTAAAGCCAGGCCAAAAAGGATTGTATAACGTAAGCGTTTGTTTTCTATGAGCGCGAAACGAGTTGATTTCCAGGCTTCTACAAGGTGGCTCTCCGGTGATTTCAATTTTTGCTGTGGTTCAACCATGGAGCGAGTCAGTAACAACGCTAAAATCCAAACCACCACCTGGATGATAAAAGGGAGTAGAGGGGCATAAGCATAGAGCAAACCAGCAAAGATTGCGCCACAAGACTCGCCAAGCTGACCGATGCCACTTTTGCGTCCTTCGTGACGGGCATAGAATCGCTCTTCTCTCTCAGCCTTTAAGCTTTCGTAAAGCAGGGCACTGTCAGAGCCACTGATGAAAGAGATAGAAAAGCCGAGGATGATTTCAGCTATCAACACTTGAGAAAAAGAATCGGCGACAGTATAGATCCCCCAGCCAACAATCCCCAACAGGGAGGCAAAGTTCAGCGCTGTACGGTATCCGATTCGGTCGCTCAGGTAGCCGGAGGGGTATTCCATGACGACCATTGAAATGGAAAAGATCCCTTGTAATAATAGAATCTGCGTCAGGCTTAGGCCAATTTGATCTTTCCAAAACAAGGTGATGATCGCCATAGGAAAAAGGCTCATCTTCAAGAAAGAAAACGCATAGAGTTTTTTTACATTGGAGTGGACTGTAGGCATTCAGGAAGAATAGCTGGATTAAAGGAGATCATCAATGGAAAGCGTAAACGGAACCAACACCAGAATTAAATAGGAACAAGCAGAGATTGGAAGATTAACCTCTCTTTTTCATGCCAACAGCCAGCAATGCAGCAGACACTCCCAATCCGATATAGAGTGGCGGCAGCAGATCAAACTGCACGATCCCTGCGACGATGACGCAGGCTGGAGCGACTAAAATCGCCAGAACGCCATTGCGGCTTAAGTTGTATTGCCCCAAAAAAACCGCAAACAAGAGTGGAAAACAAATTGTTGCCCCACGTAATCCCATAGAGAGAAAACTCCAGTCCATAATTGCAGACCCGAGATTGAACAGTAACAGAACAAATGCCAGCATCACGACAATGGTTGTGAGGACACGAGAATAGAGCAATCCCCTCGTATGGTTGGTTAACCAGCCTTTTAAAACATCGATCTTCAAGGTTGTGGCAACTCCCAAAGCTAACCCTGATGCCGTTCCAACAGCGGCAATCAACAGCGTCGCAAAAGCGATTCCGGCGAGGGCTGTTGGGAAATTCTGTAAAATAAATGTTGGCAACGTCAGTGCACTCTCTAAATCGGGAGCGATCTTCCGCATATAAAGACCGACAAGAATCCCCAAAAATCCAAGGGGTGGAATAATAACCGCACTGAGTAAAGCGCCTTGGCGCGCAGTTTTCTCATCTCTGGCAGAAAAAATAGCCTGTAGATAGGTCTGGGTGGAAATAACCCCGACGATCATTGAAAGCAGGTCAGACACCCCTTTTTGAACCCCATAACCGAAAAGGCTGAACCAGGGAAACGGGGGGAAACCTGCCGATAATTGACTCCAGCCATCGGCCAGATCCAACACCAGCCAACCTGAAGCAAGCATGGTCAGATAGATCAAGGCCATCTTGATCAAGCCGGTTGTTCCCGCTGCTTTCATTCCACCCCCCAAGGTAAACAGGATAACCACCAGGGCAGAGATAGAGGCACTCCACAGCAGGGAGAGATTAAACAATACCGCGAGAATGGCTCCACACGCTAATAACTGAGCAACAATCTGGATGAACATTCCCATTGCAGAAAAAAGACTTGCAACAACGCGGGCACGGTCACCGTAATAATGGGAAATAAACTGGGGAATGGTTTCAACATGACTGTGGCGCAATGGGACAGCCAGGAAGAGGCCGAGGAATAAACAGGCAAGTCCGGCCCCAAGGGTAAACCACCAGGCGGAAAGGCCATAAATAAACGCCAACTGAGCGGTCCCAATCGTTGATGCGCCACCGACCAGTGTCCCGGTAATCGCACCAAAAACATTCCAGCGCCCTGCCTTGCGCCCTGCCAGTGAGAAATCATCACTATTTTGTGCTTTGGATTTGCCACCCCAGGCAAAAAGGAGAATGCATAAAATTGTAGCGACAAAGGCCAACAAAAATGGAAGGTCAGTAGACACTATTTATCCATGGCTAAAAATGGGCTCAACACATGATCGTCAGAAGCTTCTCGTGATTATTGCAATGACTCCGAAGACCATTTCTTCACAAGAATAAAATCATCTGAAAAACGGCAATTCCAAGTTCAAACAGCAACATGACTGAAATGTGCTTTGAAATCAAATGCAAAACAGAAAATTATTGCTGGTCAAGTGCTAAGGCACATCTAAATGGAAGCATAGGTTCTTTATCGCCTTTCCCCTGCAGTCGCGCAAACCTGGGATGTCCAAAAAAACGGGGAAATCTTCCTAAATTTGCAGCAAAAGAAAAAGGAAACAGCGCTAAATCAATTGTCAATTTAATGAGTCATGATTGTAGTTGATGGCATTGAAATTTCAGGGCAGAATAGGACCAATTCCATCAGTAAATTAAACAGATCTCTCCCCGTTGTCGCATCTATATCATATGGAGGAAAAGCTTATGAAAAGTTTCATTATTATGCTGTTTATGTTGTTCCCGGTTGTTGCTACTGCACAGAATCAAAACGATATGGGCAAGATGATGCAGGCGTTGCAGGAGATGCAGCAATGCATGGCACAGGTTGATCAGGAAGAGCTGAGAAAATTTGAGCAGGAATCAGAAAAAATGGAGGCTAATGTCCGGGCTCTTTGTGCCCAGGGAAAAAGAGATCAAGCCCAGAACGAGGCTATAAAGTTTGGCGAAAAAATGATGACAAATCCAACTCTGATACAGATGAAAGAGTGTGGTGAAAAGGCAAAAGGATTGGTTCCCGAAGGGACAATTGAAGGGATGGATGATGCCTTCGATCCTTCCGAAAGCCATGTCTGTGACAACATAAACTGACCCATTTTCAAAAAAGATAGGAGAAAAGAACGAGAACATCTTTTAAAGCTTGAACTTCAATCTATCCGTTTCGTCCAAGTGTTCATCTATCAATGGCTGAAGATGAGTCGAAAAATGTTTATAGAGTCGAAAGTTCATGACTTCAGCATAGTCCGCAGCAGAAATTTTTCCATCTCGCCAATCGGTATGAGCAATTTTCAAATGTTTAAGTATCTCCCTGTGGTCTTTAACGTGTTCGGCGGAGATGTCTATGTCGAGTGATTCGACACGATCAAAATGAGCTTCAATGATCTCGGTTATCTGGTTAAGAATTTCTTCCGATTCTTCACCCTCCTGAACCATTTTAAGTAATGATTGGATATTGAATGCATTGCCCCTGAGAGCTCCAAGGGAAGACTTCATTTCGATATTATCGTCTGACATAATACCTCCCGAATAGTGTTGTTGATAAAAATAGTAGTAAATAAATAAACACAAAACAAGTTAATTTCAGTCAACCAGGTCGTATATGTGAATAGAACGTGATTGACCCTTTTAAATCTCCTGCTGGCTAAAAAACAGATCAGCTTTCCTGAACTTTGTTTTTTGAGATAGTGCACCCGTATCCTCAACAGTTCCTTTTGTTTATAGTAGTGAGAACAAACATGGAACCTGGAGGGTTAGCTCCATGACAAAAGTTTTCAAGGTAACAGCAGACAAATTCCGCAGCTGGCTGATCCGCTTAGTCAAAGTTGAAGCCGAAGAAATTCGGGCACTACTGTGGGCTTTCAGTTATTTTTTTGTTCTCCTCTGCTCCTACTACATCGTCAGACCGTTGCGCGATGAAATGGGTATTGCCGGAGGCGTCGAGCACCTGCAGTGGCTCTTCACTGGAACATTCCTGGCCATGCTCGCTGCTGTCCCTTTGTTTGGTTGGATTTCTTCGCGCTATTCGCGGCAACAGTTTCTCCCCTTGGTCTACCTTTTCTTCATTTGCAACCTGCTGATCTTTTATTTTTTATTCCGGTCTGGGTTCATGCCTGTCTGGGCCGCCCGAGCTTTTTTTATCTGGACCAGCGTTTTTAACCTGTTCATCGTTTCAGTTTTCTGGAGCTTCATGGCTGACCTGTTCAATGATCATCAGGCCAAGCGACTGTTCGGTTTTATCGCCGCAGGTGGAACGGCCGGGGCGCTGACGGGTCCGGTCATCACCGCGGGATTGGTCGCCCATCTGGGTACGACAAATTTGCTACTGATCTCCGCGGCTTGTCTGGTTTGGGCGATTCTGTGCATTTATCGTCTCAGCGCCTGGAGTGCAGCCAGACCGGTTCCGTCGACAGACTCATCAGTCCTTGAACGGCAATCGAACACTGAGAAAGATAGTGTTCTGGGAGGAAAACCTCTTGCCGGCATCCTGATGATTGTGCGCTCCCCTTATCTCCTCGGCATATGCACTCTCATCCTGCTGTATACGACTCTTTCCACGTTCCTCTACTTTCAACAGGCACAAATTATTCGCGATAGCTTCAGTGACCCAGCGCAGCGCACCACTGTCTTTGCCGCCATGGATTTTGCAACCAATGCTCTGACGATCCTTATTCAGGTGTTTTTTACCAGTCGAATTGTCAAGGCGTTCGGTCTGGGCTGGTCTTTGGCACTTATCCCCCTGTTGCTTGGTGCAGGCTTTCTCTTGCTCGCAGCACTCCCCACTCTGTGGATATTGGTGAGCATCCAGATTGCGCGCCGGGCAGGAAATTATGCCCTGATGAAACCCTCGCGCGAGATGCTGTTCGTGGTTCTTGACAAGCAAGAGAAATACAAAGCAAAGAATGTGATCGATACGGTTATTTACCGCAGTGGCGATGTCGTCAGCGCTTGGGCCTATGCCGGCCTGCAGATGCTCGGTTTGGGACTGCCCGGAATCGCTCTGCTCGCTGTACCCCTTTGCGGTGGATGGGGTTGGATCAGCTATCGGCTTGGAAAACAACAAGAAAATCTGGCAATGACAAAGGAGATAAATAAATGAAAAACACTAAAATATCGATGTCCCGGCGCGCATTTGTCACTTCAATCAGCATGGCACTGGCATCCTTCTGGCTAGCACCGTGGCGTCTGCAAGCCGCCGAGTTGAAGATGTTACGCAAAACGATTCCAGGGACCGCTGAACGTTTGCCAGTGATCGGCCTGGGCAGTTCGCGAACTTTTGATATCAATCCCAACGACCCACTATTTGCTGACCTGGTGGCATTGATTCAGGAATTCTTTGCCAAGGGTGGCGAGCTTATTGATTCATCGCCGATGTACGGCTCAGCTGAACAGATTATCGGTAACTTGCTGAACCAGGCAGGCGGTCGAGATCGGCTGTTCGCCGCAACCAAAGTCTGGACCGATGGGGAAAAATCGGGGATTGAGCAAATGGAAAGCTCGGCACAAAAATGGGGCATTGACCATTTTGATCTGATGCAGATTCACAATCTGCGCGATTGGCAAACGCACCTAAGAACCCTCAAAGAATGGAAAGCACAAGGGAAAATTCGCTACATAGGGATCACCACGTCACATGGTCAAAGTCATCGCGAACTTGAAACCCTGCTGCGACAGGAACCGTTTGATTTTGTCCAGTTCAGCTACAACATCGAAAATAGATCCGTTGAGGAAAGATTACTGCCACTCGCTCTTGATCGTGGTATCGCCGTATTGGTGAACCGCCCCTATCAGCGTGGATCTCTGTTTCGCACAGTCAAAGGGAAACCCCTGCCCGACTGGGCAACCGAGTTCGATTGTCAGAGCTGGGGGCAGTTTTTTCTCAAATACATCGTCTCTCACCCGGCGGTGACTTGCGTCATCCCTGCAACAACCAAATTGCACCACCTTCAGGACAATCTGGCTGCGGGTTTCGGCCGGCAACCGGACGCCGAAATGCGCAAAAAAATGGAGAATTATTTCGCAGCAATTTAGTATTATCCGGGGACACAATACCCTTTCCTTCAACCCCAAAAGTTGACAAGAAAGGTATTGTGTCCCCGGATTCCCCCCTCTCCTTTTCTCTATCTTACTCACTGCTTAAATATGCTAACAGCTCAATATTTTTGTCGAGAATAAAGTCCGGAACGACTTCAGACTGCGTCACATCCTCTTGGGTTGCTTCGCCGGTCAACACCAGTATTGACAAAAATCCATTATCCCTTCCGGTACGAATGTCTGTATAGAGACGATCTCCCATAATCGCCAATGACTGCAAATCAAATGCCCCTTTGTTGCCTTTGGATAGCTTGTTTAGTAAACCGTCAATAAAAGGAGCATGGGGCTTGCCAATCACAACAGGCTTAACCCCAGTCGCACAAATAAGCGGTTGCATCAGCGCTCCAAGATCAATGTCAAAACCGCCATCTTTGATGGGACAGAGGATATCCGGATGAGTGACGATAAAAGGGATACCCGCCTGGATTAAATGGTAGGCATGGTTTATTTTGTCATAAGTTAAGGTTTTGTCATAACCCATAACGACACATTGCGCATCCGGGGTCAGTATGAAACCAGCAGCAGAAAAAGCTGACTCCAACGAAGGGGTACCAAGCAAGAATATCCGTCGATAGCTGGTTCTCTGCTTCAGATAATCCAGGGTTGCATCACTGGAAGAGTATATTTCATCCTCAGTGAGTGAAATTCCCAAAGACTGTAGTTTTTTGAAATAATCCAGACGTCCTTTTGATGAATTATTGGAGACATATATTTTTTGTATGCTGTGTCTGTCCAG
>JAZBPC010000211.1:0-5538 GCA_036351455.1 Desulfuromusa sp. | reverse complement strand
TTCTCATTGACTTACCTTTAAATGTTGCGTCTGGCTTGTAATTTCATTAACGGACCAGGAAAAGATTTTCTTCATAAAGGAGGTCAACATGAAAACGACGAGAATTTTGATCCTTTCGATCTATTGCGTTTTTCTTTTGGCCTCTGTTGTCACTGCGACACCTGTGACGTTTTCCGGTTCTGGCTCGTCTAGTGTAAGCCTCTCAAATTTTACGTGGGGGACAACACTCGATGTACCCATAATTGGCGATGTAACGGTTGGGCAATGGTCTTCTCTATCAGCAACATTAAACCCCGCCCTGGCAACCCAATCATTTACAATCGATGAGGGAGAGTATAAAGAAATAGAGTTTTTTACCCTAAAATCTGACGGTGTAGGTTATGGCACCTATGATATTTATGCAAATCTTGCTTTTGATAACCAAAGTATTACAACTGGAGTAAACGGTGAGGGTAGCTGGGGGGCCGTCAATTGGAATATTCCGTATTGGTATAACGTTATTACCGGAGAAACATCCTATTTTTCTGGTGGCATCACTGGAGGCAATCTAGATTGGGATAGCAACTCAATTGACTATTTGTTGCCGGAATCGTGGGTTTTAAATTATTACACAAATACGTTTTTAACTGGTTTATGGAACCCCTTTGACTTGAGTGATAATTATCAACTGATAGACAATAACATGATAGGTATCTTCTTTGAGAGTGGCTTAGATATGGGTCTTTCTGACACTCTTACGGTTCATGCTTATATCCTTAACTTTGGTGAAATCCCTCCGGAACCTGCCCCCGTCCCGGAGCCCGGCACCCTGCTCCTTTTTGGCAGTGGCCTCGTCGGGCTTGCCCTCTACAGACACAGGACGAACAAAAAGTAAAGCCTTGCGATCACTGTTAAATATTTCGACAAGCGAGGCGGGGTCAACAATGGCTCCGCTTTTTTTTTATAGATATTACTGCATTGATTTGGTGAATTTTTTTGGTAAATCTGTCAACATCCTATAAAACCTGCATTACCAGAATATCCACACCCGGATCGCCAATCGAGGTTACGATATTTAAGATGCCGTGACTTTTATAAAAACCGCAGCAACTACTCTATTCATAATGCGTCCACATTCGCAGCACCTTCACGTCTCTTGTGTCTTCCAGAACCTGATAGACAAGTCGATGCTGAATGTTGATTCGACGGGAATATGCTCCGGCCAAATCGCCAACGAGCTTTTCATACGGGGGCGGGGTCTGATATGGATTCTCCGCTAGGATACTAAGCAGCTTTTCTGCTTTCGGCTTCAGTCCTGAAGCCGATAATTTCTTCCCATCCTTTTGGGCCTGCTTGGTAAAAACGATCCGCCAACTCACCAGTCAAGTTCCTCGTCGCACTCATCGACAGGGGTTTTCATCCCCTCAACGATTGATTCCTTCATTCCCGGCACAGAATGGAGATATAGCGTCTCCTGGACAGCCCGCCAATCGTCTTCAGCGATCAGGACCGCATTGCCGCGCTTGCCGGTAATTTGTACAGGCTCATGCGATTCGGAAACTTCATCGAGAAGTTTATAGAGGCTTTTCCTTGCTTCAGTTGCCGTTATAGTAGTCATTTTCGTTCTCCTCTCTAGGTACGCTAAAGCGTACGCCAGCTAGGGCTGATAGTCAACTAAAACAGAACTCAAAAACCATTGGTGTTCAGCGCCAACAAAAGAACCACGTTTCTCATAAATCATTTTAGATTGAATGGATGGTGTAAATTTTGTCTGGGTGGGGACTTCCCACAAACCCTGCATTATCAGAAATCCCCGCCCGGATCGCCAAGTGGGGATTTTCGGCATTACTGCTCCAGTAATTTTCTGGCTAGGCTATGCATCTCAGAGTTGGCGAGTGCTACCACCTTCTTTTTTACGGTTCGTGAGTAATATTCCTGCTCGGTTTTGGTCAGCGGATCACCTTCCAGCTTCTTTCTAAATAGCTCCTTCTGCTTAGGGGAGAAAACTTGTGACAGAGCGTACTCCAAAGAGAATTCGTCATAGCGGTCCTTACGCCTACGGTCTTTTTCAGCTTTCTGCTCAAAATAAAGCTCAAAAAGACCCCTGACGCGCTCTGGATCGACCTCGTCATTTGACCATTCCGGTGCGTGGCCGTTGGCAAAGGCTTTCTGCCAGGATTTAACACGGTTCTTGTCGTCGTTGGAAAACGTTTTTGTTAGCTTGGTCAGCCACGAAAAAGACAAGTGGTAATAGGCGTAGACTGCCGACGAGAGTAAGAGGAGGCGGTGATAACGTTTTTTAAGCACCTCTGAGGAGAGTTGCTGTTCAACCTTGTCTGTCGAAAACTGATAACTTTCTCCTGCGCTAGCCAAAAGAACGGGAAACCCCTCCCAAAGCCGGGAGTCGTTGCTCTCGACTACCTTGGCCAGAGTTTCGTTCACCTCAAGTTCTTCACTCGGCTCAAACATTGAGAATCCGAGTTTGGATAGGCTTTTGAGGAGTTTTTCGTCAGTCATTTTGTGTGCCCTCCTGCAGTAATTCCAGGAAGATGTTTATGTTTGGTTTTAATCGAAGTTCCGCAATATCGCAACTGACCATTTCATGAAAGTGGGCTGCAAGCCTTTCAAGATCCAGCTCGTCCTTATGAAATTTTGCCAGCGCCACGCAATCTTCATAGTCTACCCTGGTGCCGCGCATCAGTTTGCTGGATATCAAGTCATAATCATTCAGGATGCCAATATAGAGGTTCGAGAATTCAACAAGTCGTTTGTTTCGTCCAGCCTCCAAGGGCGACTCCAGTAATCCAGTTGTGTGAATGTTGTTGCCCCGAAACAGGTCATAATGAAAAGCTTCACCTTTGCGTTGCCAACCGGGACCAGTGGTTGGCGTGTAGCCCATTGCTGGTAATTGCTTTATCAGGTAGTTGTATTCCCTAACGTCAGGCACCATGAAATCGACATCTTTTGTTGATGCTTTAACGCCTAGTAGAGTCATGGCCGTGCCATCACAAGCGATCAATTGAACTTTCCGCCGCAACACTCTATTCCACGCCCTCAGATTGTTGAGGAGTTCGTCTTTGTCGAGTCTGTATTCATTTTGTACCATTAAGCACATATCCTTGTATTTATATCTACAATTAATTGTATGAAATTGTACAATCTAATTAATTTTGTCAAGTCAGAGAAATTGAAACTTTTTTCAAAAAACCGAGGCAATGCATCTCAGTAAATAAATCCATCATCAATAAACTGCGCTACCAAATCCGGCGTCTAGTTGCCATCCCTCACCGGTTTTATAGCAACAATCCCGGCACTCCCAGCCAGCCACCTAATTCCGGATAAACTTATGACTCCCTCAGAGTTGCCATGTCGGCAAGAAAGGAGATGGTCATGAACAAAGGGATGCGTGTTGGTTATGCAAGGGTCAGTACAGCTGGACAGAAACTGGATCTTCAACTTGAACGCCTTGCGGATTGTGATCGGGTATTTCATGAAAAGGTTTCGGGAAAATCAACCAGGAACCGTCCAGAATTACAGAACGCTTTGGGCTTTGTTCGCGATGGTGATGTCTTCGTAGTCACTAAACTGGATCGTCTCGCCCGATCCGTTGTGGACCTCGCCAATATCGTGCAAAAGTTTGAGGTCAAAAATGTCGATCTGGTGGTGCTGGACCAGGGGATTGACACGACATCAATATATGGCCGTCTACAATTCAATATTCTTGCTGCCATCGGAGAATTTGAAAGAGGAATTATTCGAGAGCGTTCTTACGAGGGTAGAATGCGTGCCCTCTCCAGGGGTGTGAAATTTGGAGCTCGGCCAAAACTCACTGTGAACGAAATATCCCAATTGATAAACGACTACGAAGCCCCTGGTTGCAGCAAGACGGAGATCGCTGACCACTACGGGATAAGCCGATCATCCTTTACCGCATCTATTCTGAAAACTGCCAGCAGATGTCCTGAAATAGGTGCAATGCAGGAATGCCCCTTCCAGCACTCCGGGCGGGGTGTTCGTGTTCAAAAAGTGTTGACTTTTCGGACAGGCTTTTTCAACGGACCGCATAACCTGCTGGTAATGGAGCGTAGCGGAATTGCCAGTCCGAGTTCATGTATTTGTTGGAAGGTCATCTCTGTATGAGCTTTTTCCCCAGACAATTTGCCTTTGCCGTCAAGGATGACGAAATCTCTTTTGACTTCTTGGTTCCTGGTTTCATTATTGTACCCACTACCTTGTACCCCCCATAGCGTAGAACCTCTCTGACCGCTCGGATGGCTCCTCTGCTTTCAGGAAAAATGAAGTTGAAGGGCCATGGTGTCGTGCATGCCGTCACGACTACAGCACGCTTCCCTTTCTGTCTTGGAACTGGTATGGCCTTGGGACTTTCTCCCATAAATACTGGAACATTGCGGTCAAAAAGAAGTTTCAACGGTGCGCACATGTTCCCCCAGTGTGTCGGCGTACCGATGACCAGGGCTTCGGCGTCCTGAATCTTTTTTCCCGCAATGTGCGCGTCATCTTCAGGCAAAATGCATGTTTCTTTATCCCGGCAGGTCATGCAGGCTTTGCAATATTGCATGTTGAGTTTGCATACATCAATCCACTCGATTTCATGATCGGCTAAAAGTGGTTCCGTTACAGACTTAAGGAGTGTAACAACCGTTCCCCTTTGTCGATGGCTTCCGTTGAGTACCAGTATTTTCATCTTCTATTCTTCCTTCCAACACCAACAGCACGGCCGGTGATCGTTAGGAGTAGTCGGTGGTTCCGCCATTACGTCAGGTCTTGATAGGGGTTGTAGGCCACTTCCCAGTAATGACCTTCTGGATCTTGAAAGTAACCGGAGTAACCACCCCAGAAAACCTCCACCGCCGGTTTGATAATTTGTGCGCCTGCTGATACTGCTTGACTAAGGACAGTATCAACTTCTGGTTTGCTTGCAACATTGTGGGCCAGTGTAATGCCGGAGAAGCCAACATGAGCGGGAACGGCTAACCCGATGTCCTTAGCCAACTCCTCCCGAGGGTATAGCGCTAACCAGGTTCCTTCCAGACTGAAAAAGGATATGTTGCCGCCTTCAAAGTCGTGCTGTGGCAGACCAAGACCTTCGGAATAGAAACGAGTGGCCCTCTCCAGATCATCCACACCAAGCGTGATAATGCTAATCTTAGGTTTCATGATTCTCTTCCTAACAAGCCTGCCCATAAGACACGCCAACAATTTGGTATCCGTGGGGGTGTCAAGTTCTGTGGGTGGCGAGTTATCGGACAGTTTAAATGGTTGTCCATCTGCGACAAATACTGAAGACCAAAAACTAGAACCGCGACCCCGGCTGCGTCAGAAATTCTAACTCCTCTGACGTGGAAGTACGTCCAAGGATCTCATTTCTGTGCGGATAACGACCAAAGCGGTCAATGATTGCTTTATGCAGCAGCTCGAATTTGTAGCTTTCTGATGGAGCAAAATCTTTATAAAGCGCTTCTGCTACGACGTGTATCTGTCTTGATTCGCTGTGCATGTACGGCAAGAGAAGGAATCCACATTGAGTCGGTGTGAGTG
>JAZBPC010000210.1:0-8205 GCA_036351455.1 Desulfuromusa sp. | reverse complement strand
CGGCTTTGGGAGGGTGTTTGCCTAAGCGGTTTGATGGCAGCCAGCCAATGGCTTGCCAGACTGACTGGTTAGTTCAGGACTACCTGGTCGGATCTGGAGAGCGGGAGTTGGCAACAACCATGGCTTTTGTTAACCTTCTGGCTAAATTGTTGCGTGATCCCGAACTTGGTAAATTAATCGTACCCATTGTCCCTGATGAAGCTCGTACTTTTGGCATGGAGGCGTTGTTTCGGCAAGCAGGGATTTATAGTCATGCTGGGCAACTGTATGAACCGGTCGACAAAGGGAACTTGCTCTTTTACAACGAGAAAAAAACCGGAGCTATTCTGGAGGAAGGGTTAACGGAAGCCGGTTCTATGGCCAGCTTTATCGCTGCTGGCAGTGCTTATTCTAACAATCAGGTTCAAACAATTCCTTTCTATGTTTTCTACTCGATGTTTGGTTTCCAACGGGTTGGAGATTTGATCTGGCAGGCATGTGATAGCCGCGCCCGAGGTTTTTTGATTGGAGCCACTGCTGGTCGAACAACTCTTGCCGGGGAAGGACTGCAACATCAGGATGGTCATAGTCACGTTCTTGCTCTGACCCCGACCAAGGTCAAAGCCTATGATCCTGCATTTGCCTATGAATTAGCAGTTATTGTTCATGAAGGTTTAACCCGGATGTACTGCCATCAGGAAGATTTGATTTACTATCTGACGGTTATGAATGAAACCTATAAAATGCCACCAATGCCGAAACGAAAAGGTGTCCGCGAGGGGATTTTGAAGGGGATGTACCGTTTCCAGTCGACACAAATCAAGGGTGAAAAATCCAAGGTGCATCTCCTTGGCAGTGGTGCCATCCTCAACGAGGTAATTAAGGCGCAAAGTCTCCTTGAAGCAGATTATGGGATTGCGGCAGATGTTTGGAGTGTCACCAGTTATAAAGAACTCTACCAGGATGCCATTGAAGTTGAGCGCTGGAATCTGCTTCATCCCAAAGGGAAAGCGAAAAAGCCGTATATCAGTCAATTGTTAGAGAAAGAGCAAGGGGTTTTTGTTGCTGCATCAGATTATATGAAAGTTCTTCCGGCCTCTGTTTCACAATGGTTTCCCGGCCCTGTCCATTGCCTGGGGACAGACGGTTTCGGGCGTAGTGACAGTCGAAGTGCACTACGTAATTTTTTCGAAGTTGATGCGCGATATATTGCCATAGCTGCTTTATATCAGCTGGTGTCCGCTGGTGAAATCACAGAATCAGTCCTATTGAAAGCAATGAAAGAATACAAGATTGACCCCGATAAATTGAACCCTCACAACGATTAGAGGAATACTATGTCGCTAGAAATTATTGTCCCCGAGGTCTCTGATGGCGTAACAGCTGGAACGGTTATCTCAATTACAGTTTCAGTGAATGATCATGTGGAAGAAGATCAGACATTGCTGGAGTTAGAAACCGATAAAGCTGTTGTTGCGATTCCTTCCCCTGCGGCCGGGGTGATCTCCGCAATTAAGGTTGCGGAAGGGGATAGTGCTGCTGTCGGCTCGGTGATTATGCTTCTGGAACCAATCGCCAAGCCTGATGAGAATATGACCTCACCTGCTGATGCCGCTGAGACTCAGGAGGTTGAAGAGGTTAAAGAGGTTGAAGAGGTTGAACGGGCAGAGCCCCCTGCAGAAATGAAACCGCCGGTTTTACCAGAGGCAGACCCTTTACCTCCAGCTATTGATAATAAAGATTCCGCTGTCGATCTTACCAGCATTCGTAGGGATAATTTGGTTGCCCCTGCGGCTCCGTCAGTGCGGCGAATAGCGCGTGATCTTGGTGTCGATATTTATCAGGTTCAGGGATCTGGTGCAGGTGGTCGAATCAGCGAGGAAGATGTTCGCCTTTTTGTGCGTGATACAATGCGGCGGGTCAGCGGTGGAGAGTCGACAATTGCTGTCGCTGGAGAATTCCGGGGGCTGCATGCCCAACGTCCGTTGCCTGATTTTAGTCAATGGGGAGAGGTTGCTCGCGAACCCCTATCCCGTATTCGTGAATTAACTGCCGATTCTATGGGTTATGCCTGGTCAACGATTCCCATGGTGACACAGTACGACAAGGTTCGAGTGACAGAGATTGAAGAATTTCGGCATGATTTTAATTATGCAGCCAGTATCGATAACAGACTGACGATGACCGCAATTCTGGTCAAGGTTTGCGCTGCAGCTTTGAGCGCTTTTCCTCAATTCAACAGCAGCCTGGATTTGGCGAGTAAAGAGTTGATACTGAAAAAGTATATTCATATTGGCGTTGCAGTTGATACCGCAGGTGGTTTGCTGGTTCCAGTGATTCGGGATGCGAACCAGAAGGGAGTTGAGTCTTTAGCGCTAGAACTGAACCTGTTGGCGGCCAAAACGCGTGAAAGAAAAGTGAGTCCGGCGGATCTCGAAGGGGGAACCTTTACGATCAGCAATCTGGGAGGAATCGGCGGTACCTCGTTCACGCCAATTGTTTATGCTCCTCAGGTTGCTATTCTCGGGGTGTCACGTGCAGAAATGGAGCCACATTGGAATGGCCATGAGTTTATTCCAGAGAAGATGATGACCCTGTCGTTAACCTACGATCATCGCGTTATTGACGGTGCCGATGGTGCTCGCTTTCTGCGGTGGATCTGTGAAGCAATTGAAAATCCTCTTAACCTGGTGATGAAGGGGTAGGCTGATGAATCAAACTGAAAAAAATCCTGATCATGCCGAGTTAGTTGTTATCGGTGCCGGACCGGGGGGATATGCAGCAGCTTTCAGGGCTGCAGAGTTAGGACTGTCCGTGATCTTGATCGATCCTGAAGTTAATCCTGGTGGCGTTTGTCTGCATCGTGGCTGTATTCCTTCCAAGGCTTTACTGCATGTTGCTAAACTTGTCTCAGAGGCTGAAGAATCGGTAGAAATTGGGGTCGGGTTTGCAAAACCAACGATTGATGTGGAGAAGGTTCGCAGTTGGAAGAATGGAGTTGTTGAAAAGTTGACAGCTGGTTTAGGGACAAAAGTTGAGAAAATGAAAATCAACTATCTACGTGGTACGGCACAGTTTAAAGATTCTCATACTTTAAATGTATCTTTGGTTGATGGCGCAACTAAAGAGTTGGCTTTTGATCAGGCCATTTTAGCGACCGGATCCCGACCCATCATGTTGCCGGGAGTTGCGAAAGCAGGTCAAAGAATTATCGATTCCACCGGGGCTCTGGAACTCACGGATGTTCCAAAATCTTTACTGGTCATCGGTGGCGGTTATATCGGTTTGGAGTTGGGATCGGCTTATGCTGCCATGGGAAGTCAGGTATCCGTGGTCGAGATGACCAGCGGACTTTTGCCTGGTTGTGACCGAGACCTGGTTTCGGTTTTAAAGCGTAGACTGGACAAAAAATTTGATTCAATTCTGCTTAACACCAAAGTTGTCGAGCTTAAAGAACAAAACAAAGCAGTACTGGTGACTCTTGAGGACAAGCATGGCGAACAAACCAACAAACGTTTTGAAAAGGTGTTGATCGCTATTGGTCGTAAACCTAACACTGAAAGCCTGGGTCTAGAAAATACAGCTATTGCAAGGGGTGAAAAGAATTTTATTGTTGTTGATGGGCAGCAACGAACAGCTGAGCCGCATATCTTTGCCATAGGAGATATTGCCGGTGAACCGATGTTGGCACATAAGGCATACGCTGAAGCCAGTGTTGCTGCTGAAGCAGCTGTCGGGCGTAAAGCGGTTTTTGATCCTCGAGCAATCCCTGCAGTGGTCTTTACCGATCCGGAAATTGCCTGGTGTGGTTTGACTGAAACTGCAGCTCGTGATCAGAAGATTAAAGTAAAAACAGCAAAAATACCTTGGCGAAGCAATGGCCGTACCCTGACCTTGGGTCGGGATGACGGAATGACAAAATTACTTGTCGATCCTGAAACCGATCGGATTCTGGGAGTGGCAGTTGCCGGCCCAGGCGCTGGAGAGTTGATTGCCGAAGGGGTGGTGGCCATAGAAATGGCTGCGACCAGCGAGGATTTACGAAAATCAATCCATCCACATCCGACGTTGTCAGAAACTGTTTTTGATGCCGCCGAGACATTATTTAACCCGTGATTTTACTAATCACTGAACTATATACAGTTTTTTCTGTTGAAATTGGATATGTTGAAAGGGAGAAAGTTTTATGTATGCACTGGCAGTTAATGGCAGTCCCAGAGAAGGTGGCAACACTGAAATTCTCTTGAAAACAGTGCTTGGCTCACTTGCTGAGAGTGGTTGGAATACAGAGTTAGTGAAAGTTGGTGGGACCGCAATTCGTGGTTGTACGGCTTGCTACAAATGTTTTGAAAATAAAGATAATCACTGCATTATTGACAACGATGGTTTCAACGAAGTCTACGCTAAATTGCTTAAAGCTGATGCAATGATCCTCGGCTCACCGACCTATTTTGCGGCTGTTTCTGCTGATTTGAAGGCTTTGTTAGAGCGGGCCGGCTTGGTTGCTATTGCCAATAATAATGCTTTTTCTGGAAAAATCGGTGCTGCTGTGGTCGCCGTTAGACGTGGGGGTGCAACTCACGTTTTTGACAGTATCAATCACATGTACCAGATGTCCCGCATGGTTGTCCCTGGTTCAACTTATTGGAATATGGGGATTGGACGCGGGAAAGAAGAGGTGCTAGAAGATGACGAGGGGATGAACAACATGCGTCATTTGGGTCAGGTCATCAACTGGCTTGGACAGTCAATCAAAAACAGTCAACTTGACTATCCAGCGGGTTGAACTCTTGTTTCTGGGTTGATGCAGTTATTCGGTTGGCAGACTGAGGGAAAATGTACTGCCCTTGCCAACCGTACTGACGACCCAGAGGTGCCCCCCATGCGCTTCAGCCAGAATTTTGGAGATGTAGAGGCCCAGTCCGACACCGCCACTATTCTGACCTTTGACTTGAAAGAACCGCCGGAACAGACGCGAACAATCTTCTGGTGAGATTCCTTTACCATGATCGGTAACGGTCATGGTGAGTTCTCCATTGTTCTTGTGGGCCAGTATGATCACTTTGCTCTCCTCCGGTGAAAACTTAAGGGCATTGCTGAGCAGGTTGAGCAGAATCCGTTCCAGGCGTGCCGGATCCGCAAACAGTAAAGGCAAATTCCTAGGTATTCTCGCCTCTATCCGCTTTGAATCGATGCCTTTTGCCGAACTTTGCAGTAACGACTCCACGAAGGGTCGCAGTGCTATCGGTTCTTTATTCAGGGTGACCTGCCCCCTTTCAATTCGGGCAGTATCGAGCAGGTCATCGATCATCTTCGCCATTTTTTCACTTCCTGCTAAAATTTCTTCAACATTCTGCAGCGCGCAACCAGTCAATGGCGTCGCCTGTAATGTGTCCAGAAGCATTTCCGCATGACCATGGATGACCGTTAGCGGTGTACGTAGATCGTGCGCAACTGTCTGATGAAAGATATTATTCATTTCCAAGAGGCCTTGCTGTTCAGTGACATCAGTAAAAACTCCCACCACGCCATCGAAATGTCCTGCGTCATCGTAGAGGGGGGCCGCATTGGTGGAAATGATGATTTTTTCGCCGTCGGGCCGTTCGATGATCAGTTTCAGACCATAAATTCCCTGGTTTTCCTGTAAAACTTTTTTGAACGGGGTTTCCGCATCAGGAAGCGGCTCGCCTTTAAGCGTGGTGAGTTTCCAAGCTGTTTGGTTATAGCTTCGCTGAAGGATATCTTTCAAGCATACACCGAGGATTTTTTCCGCAGCAGCATTGGCATAAACAAACTGTCCCTGTTTGTCCAGAGTGATAATTCCATCTGTGGTCGCTCCCAGAATTCGCTCTAACTTATTGATCTGGAGTGATTCAATTGATTTCGTTGACTCTGTCATCATCCTAAGGGTGCCTTTTCTCTTAATACTATATTGAGTTTGTTTCTCTACCCTGACAGCAATGAGTAAAAACTACTACTTTAAAGATCTTCAGAGGCAAGCACAGGCTCAGTAAAAAAACCAAGTGAAGAAGATCTCGATAGGTTTTTTTAATATTAACAACTACTTCAAGAAAGATACGTTGTTCGCCGTAACTGCTCTTTTGCTAATTACTGGACACCTGTCATAATAGAAGGGTGATACATATTGATGGTGGTCCAGCTTATGGAAAGTGAAGCCGATCCAAGGGTGCAAAGAGGAGCAATGATGGGTGATGAGATTGTACAAAATAACCGTACAAATGAAGATATATTTATCCAAGGTGACGAACAGTTAATGGCGGAAGTTGCTGTCTGGAAGGAGAAATATCTCCGCTTGTTCGCTGATTTGGAAAACACAAAAAAGCGCCTGGAACGGACCTCCCAATGGGAGATTGAGGCACAAAAGGAAAACCTGTTAAGAGATATTTTGCCTATTGCGGATGGTTTGGATCTCGCTTTGAAGCATTTATCTCCTGACGAGGATAGTCGGAATATTTTACAGGGGATCGAGATGAACCAAACTATTTTGAATAAGTTCTTCAGTAAATATGATGTGGAAGAGATGGATGTTCTGGGTCAGAAATTTGATCCAAACATGCATGAAAGTCTGGGAATGGTCCGTTATCCTGGCGTCGCCCCCAACACCGTAATACGGGTAGAGAAGAAGGGGTATCTTCGTAGTGGTAAACTATTGCGTCCGGCTCAGGTGATTATCGCATCACATTGATTCGGACACTTGGAAGTGGTCTAAAGACTGGTGTTTTTCTTAGAAAGTTAACCTCGTCTTGACACAGATCAATAGGGATAGCATGGAGTATAAAGATTACTACGCCATTTTGGGTGTTGATCGCAAAGCCAGTACCAAAGAGATTAAAAGTGCTTACCGCAAGCTGGCCCGAAAATATCATCCTGACGTTAATTCGGCAGACGGAACTGCTGCAGGCAAATTCCAGGATATCAACGAGGCTAACGAGGTTCTGTCTGATCCAGAAAAACGTAAGCAATACGATCGTCTTTATTCTCAGTGGCAACAGTACCAGAAAGGTGGGGGAAAACCTGAGGACTTCAGCTGGGGTGATAGAGCAGCCGCTGGTCAGCAGAATTATAGTTATCGAACGGTTAATCCTGAAGAATTTGAAGAGCTCTTTGGGACTGGAGGTGGATTTTCGGATTTTTTCACCAACTTGTTCGGTGGTGCAGCCCGGCAACAAAGTGCTGGCGCTATGGGGGGACAGAAGTTCACTCATCAGGAGCAGCCGAGGTATGGTGGAGATCTTGAACATTCAGTTCAGGTCAGTCTCCATGAAGCCTACCACGGTACCAAACGGGTTCTGCAGTGGGAAGATGGGCGCAAGATTGACGTCAAAATTCCTCCTGGGGTTAAAACTGGTTCCAGAGTTAGACTTAAAGGACAAGGCGGTATCGGATCAGGTGGTGGGATGTCGGGGCATCTCTATTTGACTATCGAGGTTTTAACCGATAAACGTTTCCTACGTGACAACGATGATCTTAAAACGACGGTTCAGGTGGATCTGTTTACTCTGTTGTTGGGTGGCAAAATTTCGGTTCCTGGCATTGACCGGACAGTGAATTTACCAATACCCCCAGAAACCCGAAACGGACGGGTTTTCAGACTTCGCGGCTTAGGAATGCCTAAAATCAAGCATCCTGAACATCGAGGCGATCTTTATGTCACCGTAGAGGCCGTTTTGCCAGAAAAATTGACCACTGAAGAGAAGGCCTTGGTTGAACAGTGGAAATCAATTCATTCATCATTTTAGTCGCGGCCAGTTGGGTCAATTCAGTACAACTGGTGGGGAGAAGGCCATGAAGGAATATCCGATAGCAATTTATTTTAATGATCCCGAAGTCCACTTTGATTATCAATTTGTCGCTCGCGTGGCAAGGGTATCAGAAGAGTTTATACTGCAATGTGAGAGAGAAGAATTGATCATTGCTCATACCATGCTGCATGGCAAAAAGGGTTTAAAACCAGAGGATATCAGTAAACTGAAGCTTATCCGTTACCTGCATCAAGATATGGGTCTGGCTCTGGATGCTGTAGATTTTGTGCTGCGCTATCGGGAGAGAGTCAAAACAATGGAACGACGGCTTCATGTCATGGAACAGGAGCTCCGACAGAAAGAGCAGGACCACCAAGCTGAGGTTCTGGGTCTTTGTCGACGTTTATCACAGTTGATGGACGGAAAGTAAACATTTTTGGCAACGATACCGGAATGACCCTGT
>JAZBPC010000209.1:0-22546 GCA_036351455.1 Desulfuromusa sp. | reverse complement strand
TGATCTCCGAACTGGATTGTCTCAGAGTCATGTCTGACAGCATCTACCATGACGGGCGCAACACTTCTTCTTTAAGGGCACAAGATGTTATGACCAAAGAGGTAACGTCTGTTTCCCCAGATGCTCAACTTTTTGATGTTATGACTTCTATGCTAAATCAAGGTCAACGGAGAAGGCCTGTCGTTGAGAATGGTAAAGTGATCGGCCAGGTGACTTGTCGACAACTGTTGAAAATTATATCGTCCTACTCCTGTTGCAATTAGACCTAGTAATTACTGTTGAATCAGGTCCGCAAAAGGGATGTACAATTCAAGAGAATTGGCATCCCTTTTGATGGCATGATGCGACGTTTTTAGGCCTAATTGCTTCAGGAGTAAGACGTTATAATTTTCAACAGCTGTCGACAAGTCACCTGGCCGATCACTTTGCCGTTCTCAACGACAGGTCTTCTCCGCTGACCTTGATTTAGCATAGAAGTCATAACATCAAAGAGTTGAGCATCCGGGGAAACAGATGTTACCACTTTAGTCATAACATCCTGTGCCCTTAAAGAAGAAGTGTTGCGCCCGTCATGGTAGATGCTGTCAGACATGACTCTGAGACAATCCAGTTCGGAGATCATCCCTAAAAGATTTTTTGACTGATCAACAACGAGAACACCTGAGATTTTATTTTTCAATGTCAGCTTGGCGACATCGGAAATATAAGCGTCAGGTTGAACGGTTACAGGGTCTGGATTCATAAAGTCTTTGATTCGAAATGATTCTGCCATTTGCTCCTCCTATTTGTTAGTTCAGCTATCCTGGAAAATAAATTACAATATTTGAACTCCATTATAACATTTATACAATGCCCTGATACAACTTTTAATCAGGGGTAAACGGTGTTTTTATAGTAATTTGTTTTACTGTTTCCGGAGTAGATTTAAAAGTTCCATCCCCAATATTCAAGAAATTCGGCAAAATTCCAGAGATCAGACTTCTCTTGCTTCCAAAACTTGAGACTTGTGTAAAATGTGGTCCCGGTTTGTTCTTTCGGCCCTAAGTCTTTATCTTCACCAATCCGCCAATCCATACTCCACCAGCTCATAAACAGTCTTTCAAGAGGTTTATGGCTGTTACGGACGTAGCCTTTTCGGGCTCCTTCAGTTTCATAAAAAGAGATCACTGCATCATCGAGCGGAAGTTTTGTAAGGGCAGACATGGGTTTTAGTTGCGCTGTAACGTGGTTTGTCGCTGGAATACTATCGTTGACAGGCATCATGTCCAAATGCATGACACGATGGGTTTCACTTCTTATTTGTAGAACAAGTTGCTGTTGTCCCTCTAATGATGGCTTAAGTTCCAAGCGACTGGGTAAACGTTCTCCATAGACGGCCTGACCATCGAGGGGCCAATTTTCAGGGTAGACTTTGTCTGGTAAATGGGACGTTGGAATAATTCCCAGATAGCAGCCACAGGTATGAACAGTGGTGATCAGTACCGGTTGTTCATCTCGGTTCAGGGTAACAATCGTAATCAAACCGACGTTTTTGCCGGCAGTCAGATGGTAGAGTGGTGTTTCTTGAAAATGGACACGATAAATAAGGTTGGTAAAGCTTTCCCCTTTAATTTTAACTTTCTGCTCCATTGCATAAATGGTTGGAAGCTGAGGATCAATGAAAACCTCCGGAATCCCATTTTCATTTTTGCGTGCGCTTGGGGTTCCAATCAGATTAAAATCCTTGTTGCTCTCTTCGAGGATATAAGCAGGTGCGTATTGGGCTAAGCGAGACCCATCCAGGGTTACAGAAACATGCTGACAGGGGAGGGCGGCATCCTTTGCCAATGGCTGGACTCCGGTGCAGGAGACCGATAGAGACAATAAAGAAATCCAGATCATTAACCTTATTATCAGCTTTATTGACAGCATGAGCCCTCCTTTGGATTGAGAGTATATTTTCTTAATCACTGTACTATATATGTTGAGCAACTATGTCAGCTTCCTCAATTTCTTCTATTGATCAGGAATCCTTTGGTTTTTGAGTTCTTCCAGATCGTTTTTCAGGAAAGAGAGAAATATCGCAGCTGAAATCCCTGCGGAACTGAAGATCATGCACATCACCATGATTTGGTACCTTGCTGCTATGAGTGGAGAGACCCCTGAGAGAATTTGTCCTGTCATCATCCCGGGAAGAGAGACCAGCCCGACGGCGAACAATGAATTTGTTATTGGAATGAGGGCCGCCTGCAGAGCAATTGTTCGCCCTTTTTCATAAGGGGTATTGCGTGCAAGTTCTGCCTGAAGCCTCTCTCCAGCAAGACTGATGCTATTCATTGAATTAGCAAAAATCATCCCGGCAAGGGGGATCATGTAACTCGGCAGGTACCAAGGATGCAGGTTGAGTACAGCCTGGGTCATAAGTAATAAAATTATTCCACCGCCAAGTAGAATGGAACAAAATGATTTCAAATAGATGCTTTTGCGCGGAAGGGACATCGTTCGTAAAGAAATCCAACTTGCAGAAAACAGCATCACGGTGAGAACCAGAACGACAATCAGGGAGGTTTCAGTTTTAAAAATATAGGTTAGAAAATAGCCGATAAGGAGGAGTTGGATGAGCATCCGTGACATGGCATAAATTGAGTTTCTGTAGCCCAATTTCCATTTCCCGAGGATGACAATAACAACAATAACCGGGATGAAAGCAAATGCAAGATTGAAAAGTGATATTGTCTGGATTGAATTGCTCATAAGCGTATTTGTGCTCCGATACTATACTAATAATTCAAAGCCTGACTTAAGATCATCCAAGATATCTCTAGTGTCTTCGAGACCAATATTCAGGCGAATAACAGTTTTACCCGCGTATTGTGACTCGTGGGTCCGATGGTATTTTGCTGCAGTGATCAGGCTTTTGAACCCTCCCCAACTGTAACCAATACCAAATAATTGCAACGAATCAATAAAGGCCGCCAGTTTGTTGTCGGAATATTCATCTTTGAAGGTAAATGCAAAAAGTCCCGATGATCCGGTAAAGTCCCTTTGCCAAAGTTGGTGCTGCGGGTGACTCGGTAGTGCCGGGTGGATAACATGATCGATAATGGGCAATGTCTCCAGCCAATGAGCGACCTCCAAAGCCGATTGTTCATGTTGCCGCAAGCGCAAAGGAAGAGTTCGCAGCCCGCGTAGAGCAGTGTAGCAAT
This sequence comes from Desulfuromusa sp., assembly GCA_036351455.1. Taxonomy (GTDB): domain Bacteria; phylum Desulfobacterota; class Desulfuromonadia; order Desulfuromonadales; family Geopsychrobacteraceae; genus Desulfuromusa. Next base: position 19,361 of record JAZBPC010000209.1, on the reverse strand, counting down.
CTTCCTCTGCTGTGTATGTTTCCGTGATGCGGTAATATTTCTGCAGGATATCGGCATGTTCTTCATCAGTGGTGACTGTACCCATCAAAATATCAGAATGACCGGTCAGGTATTTTGTGGCTGATTGAATGGAGATATTTATTCCCAGCGCAAAAGGGTCAAGATACAACGGAGTCGCCCAGGTATTGTCGAGGACAGTTATAATGTCACGTTCATTTGCCAAAGCAGTAATGGCGCGAATATCCTGAATTTCAAAAGTGTTGGAGCCGGGCGATTCGAGAAAAATAAGTTTAGTGTTGTCCTGGAGATAGCTTTGGATATCATCTCCTGCTGCGGGGGGGATAAAAGTTGTTTGAATATCATATTTTGTCAGGATTTCTGTGCAATAGCGAACCGTTGGACCATAGGCATTGTCACAAACGAGAATATGGTCACCGCTGCGGGTGAACGCTAAAAACGTGTTGATTATAGCGCTGATGCCTGATTGAAAAGCGCGGGTTAAAGTTCCGCCCTCAAGTTGTCGTATCGCCTCTTCAAACGCTCTCTGTGTTGGTAGGCGGTCTGTTCCATAAGTAATACCTTTGTGATTTCCTGAGCTAGCAAGGGTCAGGTCTGCAAAACTTTTAAATAAAACGGTCGACCCCCGAAAAATCGGTGGATTGATTGTTTTTGGCTGCTCCACGTCCTTATCATGATAATACGAATCAAAGTTAACGAGGCGGGTTGCGCGTTCCATGAATATTCTCCTAGTGGTCATTGGCACAAGATGGTGCTGTCGCAGTAAACAATTATAACAATTTGGTTATCCACTTCGCTCAACCATTCTCAGAATGGATACTTTTTTCCAGAAAATTCAAATGCATTTTAACGCAGAGGCGCAGAGAAAAGCTGAGATCGGAGAAGTTGTTATTTATCTCTCCGACTCTCCTTCTCACTGTCTCTGCGTTAAATAAAGATTTTAGTCTCTCAGTTGAATTAAGTGGATCAACAATTATAGCAACTCAGCGACGTTCAGGATAAGTGAAAGATAAATCAAAAAGATTGAGAAAATTATCAAGCAGACGGTAAGTAATTCCCCAGAGTGGTCTCAGGCTCCATTCATCAAGTTTGATGGCAGGATGACTGCGGTCTTGACCCCGATAATAAAATGTGAGCAATTGATTGCGTTGCGGTTCAAGCAAAGTCTGCAGTGGTACCCAGAACAGATCAACAACCTCACGGTTAAGCTTGAACTGGATATCATTTTCAACTTGGTAGACATAACAGGAAACATGAACCGACAAATAAGCTCCTGTGAGATCAGAACTTTGCCCGAGGTAGTTTTCAGCGTTTAAGTGGTAGCCAATTTCTTCCCAGGTCTCCCGCTCTGCTGCGGCGCGTGGGCTGTGATCTTGGTCTTCAATCCTCCCACCGGGAAAACCCAGGTCTCCAGACCACGGATCCTGATCATGCTCAGCTCGGCGAATCAAGAGAACCTCCGTCCTTTGGTTGTTGATTCGCAGCAGCAGGGCGACGGCAGCGTGACGATCGAATCTCTGCTTTAAGGGCTGAGGTTGGAATCCTGCCAGTTTGTTTTTAATCTCGTCGATATCGAGCATGTTCCCATCCGGTTTGTTTGAAATTAGGCTCGGGAAACAAAGCGACATTCGCGAGTATCGATTTTGATTTTTTCACCGGACTCCAGATACCCTGGCACCTGAACAGCGATTCCGGTTTCCAGAATGGCCTCTTTGGTTTGCGCTGTTGCCGTGGCGTTGCGGATGGCTGGAGCTGTTTCAGTCACTACTAATTCAACCACCTGAGGAACTTCAAGAGTGACGACTTGATCATTGAATATTCCCAGGGTCACTTCGCCATTCTCCAGTAAAAAGCCTTTTATCTCTTCATAAATATCACCACTGATTTCGTACTGCTCATAGTTCTCCTGGTCCATAAATACACCCTGATCACCAGAGGCGTATAAAAATTGACCTTTGCGACGAGAAAAATCGGCCTCATCCAGCTTATCACCTGATTTAAATGAACTATTTAAAACCTGTCCGCTGATGAGATTTCGATACTTGGTTTTTACGAGAGTGTTTCCTCCGCGCGCTGTTGGCGATTGAAAGCTTACATCAATAACGATGCAAGGAGATGAATCGAGTTGAAATACAATACCTTTGCGTAAATCGTTTGCGTTAATCATTCTATAGAATTCTCCTGTAAAAGACACTTTAAGGTGTCGGGTCTTTAATTGTAATTTAAACTTATCTGCTCACTCATTAGCCAATAATGCTTCCTGTTTACGATAGGCGGTCCCCTGGAACTGAGCAACAAGTTGCTGATTTTGGTCGGTAATATTGATCTGATAGTAACCCAATTTATGACTTATGGAGAGTTCGTCTGCTTCTGCATAAAGAATTCCACTGAGGGTGGGTTTAAAAAAAGATATCGAGGTCGTGATAGCCATCGACAACCGCCCTTGGCTGTTGACTGCTGCAGCAAAGGTAAAGTCGGCCAGCGTAAAAACTGCGCCACCATGGACAGTTTTGGCACCATTCATATGAAATGGCTGAACCACCATTTTGGCTTTTGCGTGACCTTGTCTGAGTTCTGTCAATTCAATTCCACAGTGCTGCGCAAAGTGGTCATTCTCAGAAAAGAAATTCATGATTTTTTGCATTTGCTAACCCCAGAAGCTATCAAGCTTTTTCTTCATTAATGGCCGCGGATTATGCAGGTGTTCTGGTTTGTCAGCTTTTGCACCACATTTTCCGCATACAACTGTCGGACTGAGTGAGCGCCGGTCAATTTCTTCCATCAACCCTTTGGCCCTCAGTTCGCACATCTTCAGATCATTGTCATCTGTCATCAGATACTCCGTATATTCTCTCTGTTCTCATGCCAGTTCGTGAAACAGCTAAAGGCTTTCGAACGAATGGATAGTCATCACATGGGACACTAACATAGCTGCATGATACGCGCAGTCAAGTGGAAACATCAAGCCGAGGTTTTTCATGATGTTATAGAGAGGGGATGTTCTTTATCCAGGGGCGACTGCACGTAAATTGAGACATATGAGGGGTGGCAATTTACGGCAGTTTTATCTGGGAGCTTTTCTGAAAACGCCATCTTCTCCACGAACATAAGGAGTTTTCTCATTTTCCATAGCAAGGTTATAGTGAAAATTAAAAGCAGGCTTTTCTTTTTTCGGGGTGGTAGCCCTTGTTCTTTGAGCACTTCTGTTGCTGGTGGGTTGTACGGGGGCATCAGCCTTCCCAAATATTGCATCTAAGAGTGAATTGACAAAACGATTAAACTTTTGTTGCGGTTCAAGGTTTGCCGTTCCTGGTCTTAGCCTCGATGAATTATTTTGGATCTCCTCCTGCAGAAGTTTCTGGTCGTAATGTTTGCGCAACTGTGTGTCAGAAAGAACCTTATAGGCCTGGTTCACCTGTCGAAACAGTTCTGCCGCCGTTTCCGATCCACTGTTTCGATCCGGATGAAAACGTTTAGCCAGACTGCGATATGCGGACTTTATCCGTCGCTGTCCGGAGTCTGGGGGAATCCCAAGAAGTCGGTAGTAATTGAGTGCCATGAATCTGCTTTCCCATGCCTAATTCCATCCATGGAACGACACACCTTAATCTACTGAACAGTGGTAGCAACAGCTTATCGACAGTGATCTCCTGATATTTAATTTTTTTTTCAAAAAAGTGAAGTTGAATATAATCAATCAGGGTCCTGCTGTCTAAAGTGTCGATTTTGGCTGTCAGCAGCAATTAGCTGCTTTGAAAATTAACTTCAACATCTTGACGGTGTGCCGGGTCAATTTTCCATAGAGCGCGACTGTCAAAGTTAAAGGTTCTGGCAATAATGACATCCGGGAATTGATCTAGTCGGGTATTGTAAATGGTCACTGAAGCATTATACAGCTCGCGGCGGTCAGCAATCTGATCTTCAATTTCAGAGATCCGGTTGCCGAGTTGCCTGAATCCGGCATCTGCTTTCAAATCCGGATATCGTTCAACGACCATGAACAATGATTTTAAGGTGTCTGTCAAGGCATTCTGTGCTTGCCTTTTCTGCTCATCGCCCTGAGCAGAGTTGACCATTGAACGCGCTTTAACAACCGCTTCCAAAGTTTTCTGTTCGTGTTGCATGTATCCTTCACAGACCTTGATCAGTTTCGGTAGCTCATCATAGCGCTGCTTGAGAAGGACGTCGATATTGCTCCAATTTTGTTCGATATTATTTTTTAGAGCGATGAAACCATTATAGATGATGACAGTGTAAATAATGAGTCCCAATAATATTAATAAAATAATTCCAAATGTGATCAAGCCGCCCATAATTTATCTCCTTTTTGACTCTGGTAAATTTTATTACAGGAAATTCAGTAATAAATAAATTCCTCCAGCAGTTGCCGCGGCAGCAGCAAAAAACAGGGGAACGCTATAGTAAAGATAACGGGTTGTCAAAGCGTCTTCTGAGTGAGTTTCAGTGATGATCAGAGGTCGACCTTTCTTCTTACCGATGACAATATACTCTTCCTGCTTTTTTCGCTGCTGCTTGTTTTGCAAAGACTCCTGGAGCACTTTTTCACTCACGGCTTGGCGTGCAGCATCCCATTCATCTGTGCTGATCTGACCATCACCATCAAGGTCAAATTGATTCAGGTTTTGGGGGGTTCTTTTTAGCTCACGTAAAGCTTCCATTTTTTGTTCCGCCAGCGTAGGTCCATCAGAGTGCTTGATCGAGGCATAGCCCAAAACATAGATAAGGGTCCCATCTACGATAACTTCTTCAACCCATTTATCATCGCTATCGTTACCATGTCGCATCAACCCAATTTGACCTGGGATCCCTTCTTGTTTTGAGCCGGCACTGACGCGGCAACCTTTGGGGTCTATTTCAATTCGGCCGGTATTGTCTTCAAGTAAAAAGGGAACATTATCACTACTGCTGATGCTGCTGACCCGCCATTGGTTGTTTTTGTCACGGCGATATTTGGTTAGGCGGTAATAAACACAAGGGGTGTTGGACATAGGTGAAATCAAAGCATAACAGCGTATGGCCTGTCCTTTTACTTCAACCATTCCCATTGCCACTGAACGCACTTTACTGGTGGGCGTGTTCTCAATCTGTCGCTTAATCCGCAGAAAATAGAAAGCATACCAGAGCGTCACAACGGCGAAAATAAAGGGAACCGCTCCCGAGGCAAAGGAATAGAAGGCAATTCTGTTTAGCAATTCACCGTTGGAAAATTCGGATAACAAGATAAATACGATAAAAATTGTTGCTCCCGTACCCCCAAACCAAAATCCAGGCTTTGACCAGCCAACGCCTGACTTTGCAGCAGGAGGAGGGGGGAGTCCCGGATCTGCGGTATCGGGACGTGGTTTTCTTGATTGTTCTTCAGCAATTGTCCCTTTAGTGATTTCTGCACGGATCTCGTTAGCAACTGGAAGAATATCCTCCAATTGATCTTCCGCTATGAGAGCGGGGTTCTGCATCAAAATTGCTGCAGTGGCGGCTTCGGCGGGATCAATCTCTTGCTGTTGCCGTGGAGGTAAGATTGGGCCGGACTTCAATAAATCAGACATCAGCCAACCGAAGCGGGCCAGGCTCAAGAGATTTTGTCGTTGCGTTTCCGGGTTGTCCAAATCTTCCCGGCGTAAGGTCACCCCAGGGAGATTGACCAGGCCAAAATCGGAGTGCAGATGAAATTCTCCGGCGTACTCTTCTGCTAGTGATAAAATTTGCTCCAGGTTCTGTTTGCTGCTGAGGGTGGCTCTTTCTCCCAGCCCTTTCGGATCAAATTTGCCAGGGAAAATGCGCACGGCATCCTTGACCTCTTTGTTGTCGTCAAGCAGATAGAGATCGAGAACCGGGCTTCCCTGCAAAATAATTTTGTGAATTTTCTTTTCGTCCAGGTGGCGTACATCATCTCGACCCCGGTAAGCATGACTTGAGAGAAGTTGTTTGACACTCTTATCGGCGAGCTCACCAGTCATTTCGGCAAAGATAGCGAGGATTGTTGCACCTTTGGGGAAGATGACCTGTTTTTTTTGACAACCAAAAATGATTCGTTCTGTATGAATCTGCAGATTCCGGATTCTAAAAGGGACAAATCCGGCTTTGCTGGGCTCGACCAACCAGTGGGCAATGCCTACTGTGCGCAGGAACTCGGAGATTTTCCCCAGGGACTCAAGGGTCCCCTTGGTTAACAAAGATAAGCCTCTTCCTGTGAGCCGCTGTCGACACTGGTAAATATCGAGCTGAAACTTTTGTGAGAGCTGCTTGAGAATCTCGGGCAGCTTCTCGGGCGGTTTCTGCTGCTGCTCAACAATCAGATAGTTTATTTGTGACATTGGCTCCACAATCTGCCTGAATAGTAGTTTTTGCTAATGTATAATATTTAAGAGTTTGCGGCAAGGGGAAAGGGGGGAGCCAATAATGATCTAAAATATCAGCCGGGTGTCTTTTTTCAGTGGCAGGCTAATCAGTGATTTTTTGCCGTAACTCTTTTATACGGCTAAGTTGTTTCTTTTTCTCAATCCGCTTCTCCTGTGATCTTTTGCTCGGTCGGGTTTTCTTTCTGCTTTTTGGCGTCACCATGGCGGCCTGGATGAGTGACTGTAGCATTTGTAGTGCATTCACTCGGTTCTGTTCCTGGCTCCGGGTCTGTTGGGATTTGATAATAACAATGCCCTCTTTGCTGACCCGTTGATCTGCCGATTGTTGCAGACGTTGTTTCAAATAATCCGGAAGGGAGGAGTTTTGAATATCAAAACGGAGATGGATGCCGGTAGAGACTTTATTGACATTCTGCCCACCCGCACCCTGTGAGCGGATTGCGGTTAAGTCGACTTCCTGTTTCGGAATGATAATATTTTCTGAGATCTGAATGTCGTCCATTGGTTTTTGTTCCCATTTTAATTGATCCTCAGTATGCCTGATCATGATACGACAATCCAGATAGAAAAAAGGCTCTACCAGGTTTTCCGGTAGAGCCTTTCAGTCAGAGGAAGATGTTTATATGATGCTAATATTTCCCAAAATCATCGTCATCAAGTTTAATGGTTTGAGCTGCAGGAGTACCACCCCATTCTGATGCACTCGGGGATGACTTCGGCTGATGTGATAGCTGAGATGGCGGTGTCCGGACGGGTTTTTGGTATGTTTGCATCGGCTTTTGAGCCGGCGCTGTAAAGGTATTTCGGGAAACTTCACCTCTTAACGTAAACTTTTGTAACATTTGCTGCATGTCCGTGGTTTGACTGGACAACTCTTCTGCGATGGCTGCACTTTCTTCAGAAGTTGATGTCGTCTGTTGGTTGACCTCATCTAACTGAGTCAACCCTTCATTGACCTGAGAAATGCCCAAGGATTGCTCATGGCTGGCTGCTGCTATTTCAGCGACCAGGTCAGATACCTTGGTCACATCAGATACAATCGCATCCAGTGATTTTGCCGTTTCATTGGCAATTTCAGAGCCGTTATTGGTTTTATCGACAGACCCCTGAATCAGAGCTGTTGTCTCCTGGGCGGCTTTTGCGCTGCGGGCAGCAAGATTGCGAACCTCTTCAGCAACCACAGCAAAGCCTTTTCCGTGTTGTCCTGCGCGGGCAGCTTCCACTGCGGCATTCAATGCCAACAAGTTTGTCTGGAAAGCGATCTCGTCAATAACCTTAATGATTTTGCTGATATCTTGAGCAGAACTCTTGATTTCGTCCATGGCACTCACCATGGTTTGCATTTGGTGATTTCCTTTGTCTGCGGCCAGTCTTGCTTCCTCTGAGAGCTTATTGGCAGCAGCGGCATTGTCAGCATTATTTGTCGTCTGTTCATTCATTTCCGTCATCGAAGCAGAGATTTCTTCGAGAGCTGCTGCTTGTTGGGTTGCACCATTTGCAAGGGAAGAGCTCGTCTCAGAAACTTGAAGGGCCCCTGAAGAAATTTGATCACTAGCTTCCTTAACAGTTTGCATTGCTTCGGTTAACCCTTGACAGGCATTAGCCAGGGGGGCTGAAATTAGACCTTTGGCTTGAAAGCTGAAATCACCTTGGGCAAGACGGTTGAATGCTTCGAGCACTTCATCACGGAGATTATCTGCAAAACTGTTAAGAGATTTTGCCAATCGACCAATTTCATCAGTGCGGTTGGTTTTGATGCGATAATTCAATTCACCACACTCCAAGCCTTCAATCATTCTCATTGATTCTCTGACCGGGTTGACAACGGCTTTTGTAGTAAATAATGCGATGAGACCGCCTGCGGCAGCAAGAAGAACTATAAACAGGCTCCCAGACCAGGTGAGAGTTGATGCCAAAGCAGCATCAGCCTCATCCAAAGAGTGGATAATTTCGAAGGCTCCATGGAGTTCACCAACTTTCCAGCCTTCCATACGGGTGCCGGTTGGATCGAGTCCCTTGCTGTTGCCCCAGTATCTTTCTGAATTGGAGGGTTCTCCATGGCAATAGAGGCAGGTCTCTGAGAGGTAGACAGCACGGAAATAATGGACTGAGTTTGTCGCTTTATTGATTTCGTAATGTTCCTTCAGCCCCTCGTTTTTCAGCAGCTTTAAAACCCGGCTTTCCATAGCGTCCGGGGTATTTTGGGGATTCCGTGGGTAAAATTTAGGGACTTTGAAGATATAACCCCCTTCATCTGCTTTTCGCATTGCCGCATTCCAGGCAGAGACCACGGGCACGGCAGCCAGAACTTTGTCTTGTTCCCCTTTGTCAGCCCATTCTTTTAGCATAGCAACATTGAAGAGACCTTGTTGCCATTTATCTTCCATTTCCATCCGTGTTGATTCCACTGTTCTTGCAAGGATCCTGGACTTGTCGACGACAGAGTCTAGCGACCTACTTTTTTCATGGCTGTAGAATGAAAAGAATAAGCCAAGTAGAAGAACTGCGGGAAATAACACCCCGCCTGCAATCAGTTTGGTGCGCAATGACAGTGGACGCATGGAAATGCTCCTTCAATATGGGGATTTGGTTTTGGGGTTACTCCCCTAAGATAAAGATAAAACAATAATAATAAGTTTATTAAATATTATCAAGAAAAATAATGATAGTGCAAACTTGTGGCCATGAATTCAACCAGGAGTGGGTGGTAGTTTTTTAAGTATGGATCGACAGGAAAGGTGGGGAGATATTCATCCCCCCTCAGATGATTTACAGTAGTGGTTTAAGAAACCGGTCAAAAGTAACTCGCTGCTTCGAAGTAAGTAAGTCGATATCTCCTTCGTTGTCGAGTAAAAAGATACCAACGCCAATGACAGTTCTCGGTAGGTACCCTGTGCCAGTTACGCTTTTTTCGATTTCATCAGTACGCTTATAAATCAGGGTTCTTAACAGTTTGAGATCGAGGTCCATAATGTCATTCTCCTGTCATCTGGAAACGGTTTAATCAAGGGGTTTGTATTCAACTTTGATAATTTCGAGTTCTGCTTGCCCACCGGGCGTTGCAAATGAAACCAGATCACCTTCTGCTGAGCCCAGCAAGGCACGACCAATTGGCGAAACCCAACTGACATAGCCACGTGAGGGTTCGAGTTCATCGGGGCCGACGATACTGTAAACTTTTTCTTCGCCAGCTTCATTTTCAATCGTCACGGTGCAACCAAAAAGGACTCTTCCCCTGGCAATTTTCTGTTGTTCAACGGGGTCAACAATGGTTGCTTCTTCCAGCCGTTTTGTCAAAAAACGGATGCGACCATCATATTGTCTCAGCTTTCGTTTCGCATAGTGGTAATCGGCATTTTCACTTCTGTCGCCGTTACTTGCTGCCCATGCTGCTGTTTTAACCATTTCAGGTCGCAGTTGGTAGAGGATCTCTTTAAGCTCAGCTCTTAGCTTCCGAGCACAGGCTGGGGTGAGATAGATTGGTGCTGGGTTTGTTGTTTTGGTGTTTGCCATAGGATCTCAGTTCAGGGGGAAGTACGGGCTTATTCCTCCACAATTGCTCTGTAAACGACAAGTCCTTTTTCCCCTCCAAGGTAGGGAGTCAGTTCTTCGTCGACAACTTTTCTCAATAATGCTCTAGAGGAGGCATGCCGGAGTAAGACCTTCTCGTCGTTTTTAATAATAATGCCCGTATGGGAGACGTCCAGTCCAGAGAGGGGGCTGTAAATACCAACATAATCTCCATTTGATAACCGTGCAAGCACTGAGGTGTCGATCGCTTCAGGCGGAATAAAGGCAACGTCGCGTTTTTTTACCGGATAGCCAGGCAGGTATAACGTATTATCTCCCTTTTGGTTTAATTGCTTCTCTACTCTGCGAACACTCATCCCCCCTACCAACGCAGTGACATCCTGCAGTTGGGAAAAATCATGATTTCCCCATTCGGAGAAGAAATGATTTCGATGCAAAAAATCGATCTGGCCCTTACGATAACGGGTGCGGCGCAGGGTCTCTTTGAATTCATCAAAAGTTGAGCTTCTACGGAGTGCTTCCACATAGTCAAGTAAAGTGAAACAATCAACTCCATCGAGTCTGAGAACGAACAATTCCGTTGTTTCAGAACTGCCAATCAGCGTGCCGGCAAGGTAAGGTGTTTTGAGAAAGGCTGCAGAGATGAAGGCAATTTTCTGTCCTGGATTTTGAATCGTTGAAGCTTCATCGAGGAGACGTTCGATTTTTGTCTGATTCCAGTCGCCAAGATCATAGGTCTTTATCCTGGGTCCAGAGCAGGAGATTAAAGCTGCAGGAAGGATAATTAACAAAGTAATTCCCTTCATCAGGCGGAGAATCTCTGTGTGGGTCAACCTTGAAAAAAAATGCAGAAGTTGAGCTGTCAAATCAACCATTCAAAGAATATTCTCTCTCAGAGCTTTTCTTGAAGCTTTATCCACCAGACTGAAAAGTTGAGCAAATGTATCTTTTTGTTCTTCTGGCTGGTGTCCTGGAACTTTGACGAATTGACAGTCCAGCTGATCAATCAGTTGATAAAATTGCTGGTAGAGGTGGTGATTTTTCAGGAGGATATTTTTTTTTGAGTGATAATTTTGTTGTTCCAGTCGGCTACGTCTTCCCGGCAAGCTGATGATGTTTTGGGAATCTGTATAAACAATCAACTTCTGTTCTGCTATCTGGATATCATGAAGTGCCCACAATAACGTTTGCAGCTCCAGTTTGGTCGATGACGTTTGCTCAAAACGCTTAACTTTCACCTGTTTTTTTAATTCAGGCAATAAATGTTCAGATCCAAAAATGGCAAGGTATGCTCCATAGCCAATCTTTGATTGGGCGTTCACACTTCCATCGATCAAGAGGTCCAGTTTAGGCTCCTAACGAGGTTTCGGCAAAGAGGGCCTCGTGCAGGTTGACGGTGTGGTTCTTGATCCGACGTAGAGCAACAGCCATATCACTGAAGGTTAGAGCGGGAAGGGCTGCACAGCTTCCGTCTTTCATCCGGTCGAGGTGCGATCTGCGAATTCTGTCTGCCAGATCATTAAGTCGACTGGCCTCGTCGTATATTTTCCGTGTGCTACTCGCATCCTCTCGGTTAAAAGCCTTACAAACCTGGGTGAAAAACGCAAAGACTTCGTGATGAAACCCGATCAGATCATCCCAGCCATCCTGACTATAATCGAGTTCGTATTTATCAAGTCGTTTCATATACGAACATAGAGACGCTGCATAGTCAGCAATCGATTCCAATTCATCAGCCGCTCGAATAAAGCTATAGGCCCTGTCAGACTGTTCATTACTGGCATTGCCTGCTTGCATTAAAGTGACAGTAAAAGTGGTGATTTCATGTTGAATGATATCTGTTTCATCTTCAAGGTCAGTCACTTTGCGGTAGAAACGGTCACGTCCTTTCAGGTTGCGTTGCAGAAAGCTTCCCGAATGGCGCAGAGCTTTATGAACCCGTCTCTGCATCCTCTTGAGTTCTTCAAAGATCATCGGAATACCCATGGCTATCGGTATGGTTCCGGGAGATCCAATATATTTGAAAGAGCCTTTTTCAGCCCCTTGCTTTTCAGGGATTATTTTTATAACAAGCCGGGCGAGATAATTGAGAAACGGCAACATCACCAGAGTGGCCGTTACATTGAAGATCGTATGGGCCATTGCAATATGGGCGGCAATATACGGATGGTTTCCTTCAGCATCGGTAAAGCTTGCAACTCCTGGAACAAATTTTTCAACCATTCCCACATAGGGGGAAAAAAAGGAAATGATGATCAGAACCCCAAGCACGTTGAACACACTATGGGCCATCGCTGCACGCCTGGAGGCAATACTTCCGCCAATTGCGGCAAACTGAGCGGTAATGGTGGTCCCAATATTTTCACCCATAACCAGTGCGATGGCGGTATAGAGCGGGATGGCTCCCGTTGTAGCAAGGGCGATCGTGATGCCGAGCATCGCGGAACTGCTCTGGATAATCATCGTCATCATGCAACCAATAGCGACGCAACCAAGGATGCTCAGCAATGACTGGGCATCAAGAGAGAGCATCAGGTTCATGAACCCTTCGTCACTACGGAGCGGTTTGAAGGCTTCACTCATGATTTCAAGGCCAAAGAAGATCAGCCCCAGAGCAACCAGAACTTTTGAACTTGCTGAAATCCGGTCATTTTTTGAAAAAAGCATTGGAAAGACGCCAAGAGCAATCAGCAGCAAGCCATATTTACCAATCTTGACAGCCAGAATCCAGCCGGTGATAGTCGTCCCAATGTTGGCGCCAAGGATCACACCAATTGCCTGAGTCAATTGCATCAGACCGGCGTTGGTCAGGCCGACAACCATAACTGTTGTTATTGATGAAGATTGAACAAAAGTGGTGACAAATAAACCGACAAGAACTGCCAGAAAACGATTGGTCGTAACAGACGAAATAGCTTTACGAATCAACCCCCCTGAAAGCATTTGCAGACTGTCAGAGAGGTACTTCATCCCGAGAATAAAAATTCCCAGACCACCGACAGCGGTATAGCCCATCTTAAAAGGTTCAATCATTCGTCAAGCCTTTGGGAAGTAGTTGTATGTGACTTATCGTATGCCTTGTTTGCTTTGATGGGGCGCAATTTAATCGGCTTTCATGACCGTGTCAAGAGCAGTACTTAACTGCCTGGAATTATGGATAAATTAATAATCTGAATATGTTGAAGGAGAGAGTAATGATCTTGATGATTCAAGTTAACGGTTATTATTCACTTGTTCTCCATGGCAAGATAAAGTTCTTCGACCTTTTTACGTGCCCAGGGGGTTTTGCGCAGAAATTTGAGACTCGATTTTATGGAAGGGTTATTATTAAAACAGCGGATATCGATCAGTTGACCCATTTGCTCCCATTGATAATAATCAACCAGAGTCTTCAGGATTTTCTCCAGGGTTACACCGTGAAGTGGGTCCTTCTTCAGTTGTTCGCTCATAGAATTGATCCTTATTCGGTAAGGGAATTGGGAGTGTACGTTGTTCTCGATTGTTCGTGCAAGTAGATATGGTTAGAATCTCCCAGTGGTCTTGATCCTGTATGCATGGTACCGTGTGAATTTAACAGCCCACAGAAAAGAGTAAATACATCAATGCATTGGCAGGTCTATATTATTCTCTGTTCGGATGATTCTCTCTATACCGGGATCACAACCGATATCAAAAGACGCTTTGCTCAACATGCTGCCGGGACGGGAGCAAAGTACTTTCGTCGTTGTTCGCCATGTCGGGTGGTTTATTCGGAGGTCGGTCACGATCGTAGCAGTGCCAGTTGTCGAGAAGCCCGGATAAAAAAACTGAGTACGGAAAATAAACGACGGTTGATCGACTCGCCTGACAACCAGATTAAAGTCATGACAGATAATGCTGATAATGTTGAGGGGCTCCATGTCTGAGAATGAAATGGGTGACCATGGTGAAGACGGTGTAGAAATCCCTTATGAACGACTCGATTCCGATACTCTCAGGCGGATGATTCAGGAATTTGTGAGCAGAGATGGCGCTGATTGGGGTGATGTCGGTTGTACACTGGAAGATAAGGTTGAACAGGTTCTGCAGCAACTGAAAAACAAGCAGGTAAAAGTTGTCTTTGATTTAAAGTCGCAAACGGCAAATCTGGTCGTTTGTCGTTAATACTATTGGAGATTCTATGGTTGACCGTTTAGAAATTACAAAGAACTGGTTGCCGCGTTACACCGGCATGCCACTGGATGATTTCGGTGATTATATCTTGCTCACCAACTTCCGGAATTATGTCAATATGTTTGCGGAGACCTTCTCTTGCGATATCCAGGGTGAAAACAGACCCATGCAGGCCGCAACCAACAGTAGTGGCCTGACAATCATAAATTTTGGCATTGGTTCCGCAAATGCAGCGACCATCATGGATCTGCTCAGTTCTATCCATCCGAAGGGGGCACTGTTTCTGGGTAAGTGTGGCGGTTTGAAAAAATCGACCGAGATTGGTCACTTCATTTTGCCGAATGCTGCTATCCGCGGCGAGGGAACAAGCAACGACTATTTTCCCGCTGAGGTTCCGGCTTTGCCATCATTTAAACTCCACAAATTTGTTTCCGAAAAGATTCTCGAACATGCTCACGACTACCGAACGGGGGTGGTTTACACGACGAACCGACGCATCTGGGAACATGATCAAACTTTTCTGGAAAAGCTCAAAAAAATGACGAGCATTGGGATTGATATGGAGACCGCTACAATTTTTATTGTTGGTCACTACAATGTTATCGCTCGTGGTGCACTGTTACTGGTTTCAGATGTTCCACTGACGCCCGACGGAATAAAAACCGAGGAGTCAGATCAGCATGTGACCCAGAACTGGTCCGATATCCATCTGCAGATTGGTATTGATGCGATGACTGAAATTGGCGAAAAAGGTGAAAAAATCAAACATTTTCTGTATTGAGGTGTGACCCTGATCCACCGTGACGATCTTCATCCCTGTCGGGGGCATATAATATGACAAGCCTGGTACTTATAAATCCAGTGAAGGAGGAGATTTGCTGTTTTATCAGCTGATTGACAGGTTTCTGCCGCGTCGTCTTCAGACCAAACTCAGTCTTCTGGTGACGGCGTTACTGATTTTTCTGGTAAGTTTGATCGGAGCTCTTTTTTCTGATTCAGCGGAAAAACTGCTGCGCGAACAGATTGGCCAAAAAGCTCTGGAAGTTGCTGCATCGGTTGCCTTGAATCAGCAGATTCGTGATGGCTTGCTGGCGGGAGATGCATTGCTGGTACAGCCTGTGGCTGAAGCAATACGTCAGGCGACCGGGGCTGAGTATGTGGTTGTCGGTGACAGCAATGGCATCCGCTTGTCCCACCCTGATTCCGCAAACATTGGCAAGCATTTTGTCGGTGGTGATCTGGACGGGGCACTGCTTGAAGGAAGGTCCTATGCTTCTCAGGCTGTTGGTACTTTGGGTCCTTCACTGCGTGGCATTGTGCCGGTCCGTGACAGCCGTCAAAACGTTATCGGGTTTGTTGCTGTTGGCTATCTGGTCAGTGATATCAATTTAATGATCCACGATAAGCAGTTGGAAATTCTCAGTTATGTCGGCATCGTTCTTCTCTTTGGTGTTTTTGGAGCTACGCTTATCGCTCGTGGGTTGAAGGCTGCTATCATGGGATTGGAAATCCATGAAATTGCTGCTTTGTTTCACGAACGTAATGCGATTATCGGGGCGATCCGTGAAGGGATTATTGCTGTCGATGGTCAAGGGCAGCTCTCGTTTGTCAACTCTGCAGCTCGACGTTATCTGGGGGATGGTTTTGATAGCGAGTTGCGAGGCAAGTCCCTCAAGGATGTTTGCCCTTGTCCGGATCTGGCCCAGGCGCTGCATGCCGGGGAAAAGATTTTTGATCAGGAGATGGAGCTGCAGGACCGACTGATGATTGTCAATATTATTCCCCTTGATCCGCAACGGGGAGGGCTGGTTGCCAGTTTCCGTCCCAAGGATGAACTCGATCGGTTGTCGCGAGAGCTTTCGCATGTACAGGAGTACTCGGAACTGTTGCGGGCACAGACACACGAATATTCCAACAAGATGCATACCATCGCCGGACTGATACAGCTCGGTGCCCATCAGGAAGCTCTTGATTTGGTGATCAACGAAGCCAGTGGTTATCAGCAGTTGATTCGGAACTTGGCCGAAGCGGTTCCAGATCCGGTGATTGCCGGGGTCATCCTGGGTAAGTATAATCGAGCCTGCGAATTGAAGATCGAGCTGGAATTTGATCCACAGAACTCTTTTTCTAGCCTGCCGTCGGAACTTGAGCGGGAGCCATTGGTGACGATTCTGGGGAATCTGCTTGATAATGCCTTTGATGCTGTGCGTGAAGCCGGGGGGCAGCAGTTGGTGCGACTTTACCTGACAGACCTTGGCCCTGATCTGATTATTGAAGTTGAGGATGCTGGGCAGGGGGTGGCTGCAGAGGTCGTTGAAAATTTATTCACAACCGGGGTGACAACCAAAAAGGGTGATGGCCGAGGAACGGGGTTGGCATTGGTCAAACGAGCCGTCGATAGTCTCAATGGGGAAATTACTTTTAGCGATGGTGAGCTGGGTGGGGCTTTATTTACCGTTATTATCCCTAAACTCTGAATTGGGTAACCTTGCGCAAGACAACTAAATAGTGGATGGTTGAAACTATGGATGAGGAAAAAGTCAGAGTTCTGGTTGTTGAAGATGACATGCGTATCTCCGAATTGCATCAGCGTTTTGTCGAAAAACTGGCAGAATTTGAAGTGGTTGGGGTGGCCAACAACATAGCCGACGCTGCTGAAATGGTTGAAATTCTGCAACCTGATTTAGTCCTGCTTGATCTGTTTTTCCCGGAAGGGAACGGCATGGATTTGCTCAGGCAGATCCGCAGCAGCGATCAGCCCTGTGATGTTATCCTCATTACTGCTGCCAGGGAAATGTCCTCATTGCAGGAGGCTCTGCGTGGAGGTGTGTTTGATTATATTATCAAGCCGGTTTTTTTCCCCCGTTTTCAAGAATCCCTGCAGAAATTTAATGCTTACTTTCGTCAGTTACAAGTTGGTGGAGCCCTTGAACAAAAAGATATAGATCAATTGCTGCACCCCCATCATCCAACTGCAATCGAAAGCGGTGCCATCCCCAAAGGGATTGATGCGCTGACACTCGGGAAGGTCCGCAAGGTTTTTGTAGACGCCGAAGTCCAAAATTTGAATGCTGAGGAGGTTGGCAGGGCGGTTGGTATCAGTCGTTCAACGGCGCGCCGATATCTTGAATTTCTGGTCACCGAAGGTTTTCTCAAAGCGGATTTGATCTACGGCGTAGTTGGTCGGCCGGAACGAAGATATGCTCGGATTGGTTAGGGGGACTGATCCCCCCTTTTGAAAAATATCCCCCCGTGAGCACAATCACCAAAATCATCACAAAAGAATAAATCCTTTTTAAATCCGTTTTCTATACAGACGGTTGCACGGCGACTAAAGTCTCCTTAAGAACTATGGATACGTCAATTGACGCATACCTTTAACCTAAGGAGTTTCGCCATGCTGTACATTCAATTTTTGTTTCTGCTGTTAATGCTTTATATCGGTAGTCGCTACGGTGGTATTGGTCTCGGGGTCGTTTCTGGTATCGGTCTGGTTATCGAAGTTTTTATTTTCAAGATGCCGCCAACCAGCCCTCCGATCACTGTTATGTTGATCATTCTGGCGGTTGTGACCTGTGCTGCAATTCTTGAAGCAGCCGGTGGACTCAAGTATATGTTACAGGTGGCAGAGCGGATTCTGCGTTCCAAGCCAAGGATGGTGACGATTCTTGGACCATTGGTCACCTACACCATGACCTTCATGCTTGGTACCGGCCATGCTGTTTACACCATTATGCCAATTATTGGTGATGTCGCCTTGAAAAATGATATCCGTCCAGAACGGGCTATGGCGGCATCTTCAGTGGCCTCACAAATGGGGATTACCGCAAGTCCTATTTCTGCCGCGGTTGTTTACTATCTGTCACAAATGTCCGGTCTTGGCGCTAATATTACTTTGGTATCGATTCTTTCGGTGACGATTCCCGCCACCCTGCTTGGCGTCCTGGCTATGTCGGTCTACAGTCTGCGTCGTGGTCGTGAGTTAAAGGATGATCCTGAATATCAAGAACGTCTACAAGATCCAACCTGGAAAAAGCGGATTGAAGAAACCACAGCAACAACCCTCGACGAAACCCTGCCTACCTCAGCGCGTAATGCTGTGTTGATTTTTCTGCTAGCTCTAGCCGTCATTGTTGTGATTGCTATGGTTCCGAGCATCCGCACTCTGGCAGAGGGATCAAAGCCCATCGCAATGTCGGTTATTATCCAAATGATGATGCTGGCTTTTGGTGGTGTGATCTTGCTTGCGACTAAAACAAAAACCTCCAAAGTTCCTGAAGGGGTTGTTTTTAAGTCGGGGATGGTTGCCGCGATTGCTATCTTTGGTATTGCCTGGATGAGTGACACCTACTTCAAATTTGCTATGCCAAGCTTTAAAGGTGGTATCACTGAGATGGTTACAGCTTATCCCTGGACCTTTGCTCTGGCAATGTTCATTGTTTCGGTCGTGGTTAACAGTCAGGCTGCAACCTGCCGGATGATGCTGCCGGTTGGACTGGGACTTGGATTGTCACCAGCGTTGCTGATCGGGATCATGCCATCCTGCTACGGTTACTTCTTTATCCCGAATTACCCTTCAGATATTGCTACGGTTAACTTCGACACCTCGGGGACAACAAAGATCGGTAAGTGGTATTTCAACCATAGTTTCATGATGCCGGGTTTGATCGGAGTTATCGTTGCCTGTCTGGTCGGTTACACCCTTGGACAGTTAATACTCGGATAAAAAAGCCCTATGAACATACCAAAAAGGCTGCCTGATTCCAGGCACCCTTTTTGGCGTTAGATCGCTATCTTGTGGTACTGACAGAAACACATTCTGCTCAATCCCCCCTCCGGTCAATCTGAATTTGCACTCAATGAAACCAATTGATGTCATTTTCCAGACAATGTTGATGCATCTCTCGGCTCCAGGCTTTGCAGGGTTCATAGGCTTCGGGGTTGATAACGTCTCTGAAGTAAATACAATTCTTGTACGACCAGAGCAACACAAGATCCTGACACATTCTTTCCCTGTGGGATTGGGACTCTAGATTTTCGGACCGTTTAACCCAATCTCCAGAAAATTGACAGTTTGTCACTGCATATCTTTGGAATAGCTCCGTATTCTTTTGATCGTTTAAATTTAAAATCCAGTTATCTGCCGCCTGGGTACAACCCGATTGAGCAGCCATGACAGGGAGTTTGGTGAAAGATAACAGCAATAACAGCAATGCTATAGAGTAGATTTTATTTTTGTCTAATATCTTCATAATGTTCCGATTTGAAAAAACTTTCTGT
>JAZBPC010000208.1:0-15152 GCA_036351455.1 Desulfuromusa sp. | reverse complement strand
CAGTTTGATGAATAATCCGACCTACAAGCACATGATTGATAGTACCAATGGTGTGCACGAGTTTGATGAAGGTCTTTTGAAACTGCACGGCTCTGATCCTATGACTGAAGCCGATTCATGTTTGTCTTGCCATGGTACTGATGTCAAAGTCATCGGTACTGAAACACGGGATACGGATATGGGAGAGATGGATTTCCCACAATTGTCAAATTGGCCGAACTCAGGTGTTGGACGCTTGAACCCTGATGGGAGTGTCGGTGCGTGTTCTTCCTGTCATATGCGGCATCAATTCTCAATTGAAGTTGCCCGTAAACCCTATACTTGTGCCCAGTGTCATAAGGGGCCAGACGTCCCTGCATATAAAGTGTACTCGGTCAGTATGCATGGCAATATTCAGAAGTCGATGGATAAGGACTGGGATTATAAAGCGGTCCCTTGGACGATTGGGAAAGACTTTAATGCGCCAACCTGCGCGGTGTGTCATTCCAGTGAAATTGTCGATGAAAATGGTGAAATTCTGGCTAAACGGACACACCGATTCAATGATCGAATCCCGTGGAGAATTTTTGGCATTCCCTATGCGCATCCGCACCCCATAGAAGCAGATACCTCGGGTATCGTTAATAGCGATGGATTGCATTTTCCTACAGAATTAACAGGGGAACCGGTGAGTAAGTTTCTTATCGGCCAAGAAGAAATGGACAGACGTCAGGCAAACATGGAAGCTGTTTGTTCGGGTTGTCATAGCGAACAATGGATCAAGGGGCATTTTGCACGACTTGATAAGTCGATTGAAACAACCAACCATATGACTCTGCAAGCCACAAAAATTCTCAGTCAGGCCTGGGCCGAAGGGCTCGCTGAAGGAATCCCTCAAGGGAAAAATCCGGTGAATGAGGCTATCGAATTGAAGTGGGTAGAGCAATGGCTGTTCTTTGGTAATTCTACCCGTTTTGCCACAGCGATGGGGGGAGCCGATTATGGTGTCTTCGCAGATGGCCGTTGGTACCAGACTAAAAATCTGCAGGAGATGTATGATTATCTGAAGTTTCTACGGGCGACTAAGCCACCGTTGAAAAACTGATTTATCCGCTTATTGTTATTCAATAGGTCGGTCTCTCTAGGGAGCCGACCTTTTTATTTGGGGGTGGTTGGTCTCAACTACCCCCAGTTCTGCAGGCTATCATCTGCTGCAGAGTGCTTGTCATCAACATTTTTATTCAGTGTGCCAGTTTCTCAAGCTTGTGCTCAATTAAGACCTTTCTTGTGAGTTCCCGAATCTGACCTTCGTGTTCCATCGTCAATGCTTGTTGCAGCGTTTGTTCGGCAATCTTGACAGGCATTGTTCGGATTAACCACTTGATTTTTGGCAGATTGTAAGCGCTCATGCTCAAGGTTTCAATTCTCATCCCCAGAAGCAGAATGACGGCAAATGGATCAGAGGCCATTTCCCCACAAAGGCTGACCGGAAGCTTAATTGAACGACACAGCTCAACGATGCGGTAGATCTCTTGTAGAACCGCCGGGTGCAAATTATCAAAAAGGTGCGAAACTCGCGAGTTGTTCCTATCGAGCGCCAACAGATACTGGGTCAGGTCATTTGAACCTATGGAGACAAAATTAATGCGGCTGGCAAAAAAGGTGAGCAGGTTTACCGCTGCAGGGACTTCAACCATGATGCCTACGGGGGGTCTCTGCACCTGATATCCTTCAATTTTCAGCTGAGAGCAGGCATCATCAAGTAAAATATTAAAAGTATCAAGTTCATCAACTCGACTGACCATCGGTAAAAGGATCTGCAGATTGTTGAGTCCTTCCGCAGCTCGTAACATGGCTCGGATCTGAGTCATAAAAATAGGCCGGTTATCAAGGGTGAAGCGGATACCACGCCAACCGAGATAAGGGTTTTCTTCATAAAAGTGGTAATAGGGGAGAGCTTTATCGCCACCGATATCCAGTGTCCGAAGGGTCACAGGTTTTCCCTTATAAGTGTTTAGAACCTTTCGATAAATCAATCGCTGTTCTTCTTCAGTCGGAAAACTTTCATGCTCCATAAAAGGGATTTCTGAGCGGTATAATCCAATTCCTTCAGCCCCATTTTTCAGTCCTGGGGAGATATCGGCCATCAGACCGGTATTGGCATAGAGCCTGATAAGATGACCATCTGGGGTGATCGCGGGCTGTTCTTTCAGCTCTTCCAGCTCTGTAAATAAATGTCGCTCGCGGGTCGAAAGCTCCTGATACTCACTTAGAGTTTCTTGAGAGGGATATAGGAAAACCTGACCTTGATAGCCATCCAGAATAGCTGGAATACCCTGCTGCAGATTTTTGATTTTTCCGGTTCCCATGACTGCCGGCAAACCGAGGGCGTTGGCAAGGACGGCGGTGTGTGACAGACTCGAACCTGACTGACAGAGAATCCCAACAATCTGATCACGCCTATAGCGGGCAATGTCGGAGATACTGATCAAATCACCCGTTAGAATCAGATTCTGCTCCTGACTGACGGATGTCTTCCGTCCGTGTAATTTAGAGTACAGCTTGTTGCCAATATTCCAAATATCTTCAGACCGTGAGCGCAGGTAGGGATCTTCCATGTTATCAAAGCGAGCGGCATACTGGCTGATTGTGCTTCGTAAGGCTCCTGGAGCCCAATTCCCCTGGTAAATATGCTGTTCCACACCCTGAATCAGTTCTTTACTATCGAGCAGCATCTCATAGACTGAAAAAATTGCCGCGACATCCCCGGGCAGGGAGTTTTTCAGCGCGTGTGATCCTTGTTTTAATTCACGCTGACTTTCTTTTAGCGCTGCATGAAATTTAGCAATTTCCTTTTCAATATTATTGCACTCCTGATCAACGACTTGCTCAAGTTCGTCCTTAATCAGGAGGTGAATGTTGCCAACGCCAATCCCTCTGGCACCTTTGACCCCGATGATTCGTTGCGTTGTCGAGCAGTTCTGCTCCACGGGTTCGTCCTGAATTCGCCGCTGATCCAGTGACAAGGTTGCTGCCAGTTGTGCTGCAATAGTAACCAGAAATGCTTCCTCGTCATCTGTGAATTTGCGGCGCTGCCGTTCCTGGACGACCAGGACCCCGATTGATCGGCGTAAATGGACAAGAGGAACGCCGAGAAACGCTTGATATTCATCTTCATGGGTTTCAGGGAAATAGCGATACCCGGGATGTTGTGCTGCAGATTCAAGGTTCAAAGGATGACTACTGCGAGCGATGCCGCCGACTAAGCCTTCACCTTCGATTAATTTAACTTTGCCGACTGCTGCGGGATCAAGCCCATCAGTTGCAGCCAAAGTGAGAACATTTTTCTCATCTGCAATGTAGAGACTGCAAACACTCACCTGCATAGCCGCACGTACAGCTGAGACAATGTAGATCACCTGTTTGGAGGGAGAGGCTGCAGAGGCTGCTTCCTGCACAATTTTTTTCAGTAGGGTGAGAGAGTTATTCATTCCGGGACTCGCTGTTCTTTATCGAGATTTCTTTGTCTCCATTTTTCCTGCGCAGGCGCTGAAGTCGGACGTGCAGTTGATGATTAATGCAGGAACCCGCTTCACTCAAGAAAAGTACCGACCCAGAGACCTTTGAAAAACTGGCGAGCGTTGTTTCCCAGCGCACGACTGTCATATCCCCCTTCCTGTACCACCAGGGTTGGAAGATGCAATTCACCGAGAAGCTTGCCATTTGCAAAGAAATCTTCTCCATTCAAGCTCCAGGTTCCTGTTGGATCACCAGTAGCTGTGTCCAGACCGAGGGCAATGACCAGAAACTGTGGCTTGAATTTTTTAATGCGCTGCAGCGCCTGCGCCAGAACTTTACGATATCCGGGGCCATCCAGATCTTCAGTTAATGGGTAATTTTGGTTGTAATTGAGGCCCTCATCTTCGCCAAGTTCGTCATCGAAGCCGTTGAAATAGGGATAGGCAAAGCGGGGGTGTCCGTGAATTGACAGGGTCAGAACATCTGCCCGGCGATAAAAAATATCTTGCGTACCGTTACCATGGTGATAGTCGATATCGAGAATTGCGACGCGACCATATTCAGCGAGTAACTCCGCAGCAACTGCTGTGGAGTTAAAATAACAGAAACCTCCGTAGGCTTTTCGCTCAGCATGGTGTCCTGGTGGGCGGATCAAAGCGTAGGCGAGACGGCGTCTGTCCAGCAGGCTGCTAGCGGCAGTCAGAGCGCAATCAACGGCACGCCGGGCTGCAGGGTAAGCATTGGCGGTCAGCGGGGTAAAGGTGTCGATGCAGTAGTAGCCAGCACGGATGGCACGATCCACCGGAGGCCGGGCTTGGTTGCGGATTGGAAAAACGTAGGGGTAGACTGCTTTTCCAGCAGGCAAATTCAGGCAAACTGCTTTCAGATAGCTGATAAAGCCGGGATCATGAACCCGTTTCAGCAGTTTTTCAGGATGGTGTTTTGCCTTGATTTCACGAAACATCCCGGTGGGTTGCAGTTTGCGGGTAATCGCTCGGATACGAACCGGAGCTTCAACATAACCGCGCTCGCGAATGTGGTGAATATCGTGCTGGTCGTTGATAACCAGAAGAATCTTTTCATCCTCAGGTAGTTCACCCTGTAGAGGTGATTTGAATGCCTCAAGCTGCAGATAGCGTGCTGGACGAATTTGCACCGGGTCAGTAGAGAAAGAATTCACTACCATCTCTACATAGTCGGGCGGACATTGTTTCTGATACTTGCGCTCAAGAATAGCCCGGACAACTGTCTGGGCATTTTCTTGCGACAGCGGTTTTTTGCTTCCCAGAGGGTCGAACACCAGATAAGGGGGGCTGTCATCTCCGGGTTTGACGGGGGTTTCGTAGGCGGTTCCGGTGATTGGTAGAGCACCGTACTGTTCATAGAATTTGAGCCGAGCACGATTCTGGGCACGATGTTTAGGGCTTTTGCAAAGAGCCGGGTCATCAGGCAGGCATTCGAAAAAAATCCCCCGACTGTTCCAGGCTGAAGCGTCAGTGCGTAAACGCTCATAGAGAGCGCCACCGATGCCACGTCCAGTCATGTCTGCAGCTGCTGAAATGTAATCGAGATAGTCGAAGCCAAGCTGCGGTTCATGCAGCAGCAGGGCAAATCCCTTGACTCCGCCACGGACTCCTTCAGCAACATAGAGAACGGCACGAAATCTATGTTTTAGCGGGTTCTCCAGCTGCTGCGGGAGTTTGCTCACGTCCTTTTCACTCAGTCCGGGGAACTGTTCGCGAAGAATTCCCTGAACCTGCTCCATAACAATTTGATCGGAGGGTAGCCGGGTGTCAAAAAGACGCCGGATTCGAAACATATTAAATCCTCCTCGTGTAACTGTCTAGCAGCCCACGACCTGTTGCCACTCCAACTCTTCTGCCGGCTTGGCTGGCTCGGCGTTGGTGTAATGATAGGTATCTCCAAGATAGTTTTTCAGTACAACATCACTGCCGAGTTGCTGTAGATAGTCAGGTAGCAGCGGAATCTTGCCACCTCCACCTGGAGCGTCGATGACGTAGGTTGGCACTGCCATTCCCGAGGTATAGCCCCGCAGGGCACGCATGATTTCCAAACCTTCTTCAACGCTGGTACGAAAATGATCGGTTCCTTGCACTTGGTCAGCTTGATAAATGTAGTAAGGGCGAACACGGATTGCTAATAATCGCTGCATCAGGCGACGCATCACCTGAGGGTCATCATTGACCCCGCGCATCAGCACTGTCTGGTTTCCCAGGGGAATGCCAGCATTGGCCAGACGAGCGCAGGCATTGGCAGCCTGCTTGGTAATTTCATCCGGATGATTAAAGTGGGTATTGATATAGAGCGGATGGTAGCGTTTCAATACCCGCACCAGGTTCGGAGTGATTCTTTGTGGTAGAACCACCGGGATTCTGGAACCAATACGGATGATTTCAAGATGTTCAATTGCACGCAGACGACTTAAAATGTTGTCGAGCTTCTCGTCACTGAGTAAAAGTGGATCCCCACCTGAAAGGATGACATCGCGTATTTCACGGTGTTCGCGAATATAGGCAATCCCGGCGCTGATACTCTCTTCGCTGATTGCCATATCGGCACAGCCAACCTTTCGCTTGCGGGTACAAAAGCGGCAGTACATGGCGCAGGTTGAGCTGATCATGAAGAGTACACGATCCGGGTAGCGATGTACCAGATTGGGAATCGGGCTTTGGTTCTCTTCGTTGAGAGGGTCAACATGGCAGACCTGATCCTGTAATTCCATTTCATCAGGTACTGCTTGTTTCCAGATCGGATCGCCGACCGATTGGATCAAACCCAGGTAATAAGGGTTGATCCGCATCGGGTAACGTTCCGCAACAGCGAGCAAAGGGGCAGGGTCAATGCCGAAACGTGCGGCTATCGCTGTTGGTTCCGTCAGACTGTTTTGTAATATTTTTTGCCAGGTTTCCATAACTGATCTCCGCGTTAGGAAAAACGTTTGATATAGGTGATCCGGTCGTCTCCCGGGCTATAAAAATCGGCGATGACCGATTCTTTGCGGTAGCCGGACTTATCGTAGAATTCTCGGGTTTTGAGATATGATCCCTTGGAAGACGTCTCCAGACAGATCATCCGTGCCCCTTGCTGCTGCATATCAAGTTCGGCTGCTTCCATTAACTGGCGACCGAACCCTTGACCATGGATTTTTGGATCGGTGGCGATCCAATAGATGTCAAAATTACCGTCGGTCAGCGGAACAGGGCCGTAAAGTATGTAGCCGGCTGGCCGGGTATCATTGTCAGTAACCAGAACCTGATAATCCTTTTGTTCTGGCTGATCCAAGACGATCTGCAGCAATTCAAGGGCACATTCGACCTCAGCAGGAGTAAAAGCTTCTGTCTTCCTGAGTCGATTAAGAATCCCCTTTAACTCTGTCATATCAGACGGTTGCAGTTTGCGCATGGGGCAATTCCTTTCGTTGACTGGCACACTCCAGTATTTGTTCAATGAGTTGAGGATAAGCCAATCCTGCGACCTCGGCGGCGCGGGCCAGACCAGCATCCGGAGAAATATCGGGGTTAGCGTTGACCTCGAGAATGTAGGGACTTTGGTTGCGCAGGCGGATATCAATCCGGGCATAATCCCGGCAGCCGAGCAGCTTGAAAGCACGCAAGGCTGCGTCGGTGACCAACGAAGTTTCTACGGCAGAGATCTCAGCTGGACAGACCGGAACGGTTCCTAGATAAGCGGCACTCTGCGGTGACCATTTGCTGTCGAAACAGACTATTGCTCGGGGTAGATCAGCAGCAAAGGTGATCTCCGCGACCGGCAGTACGGTTAAGCTGTTTTCTCCGAGAATGGCGACATTCAACTCTTTTCCATCGATGAATTCTTCCACCAGGGCAGGTTGCCGATATGTTTTGTGGATATAGTGAATCCGTTGTTGCAACTGCTGGGGGGTGTCAACCACGCTGGCTGCTTCGATTCCTTGAGAAGCATCTTCATAGGGTGGTTTGACAATCAATGGATAGAGCATGCCATTGGTGCTTGGAAGCGCTTCTCCGATCGCTGCCAGACAGAATGGTGGTGTTGACAATCCCTGTTGGATTAATAAGGATTTAGTCCGCATTTTGTCCTGAGACAGACCAAGACAGAGAGGCGATGACCCTGTGTAGGGAATCCCTAACAGTTCGAAGATTCCGGCAACATTCATCTCCTGCTGGGCATTCCCCCAGAAACCTTCGCAAAGGTTAAATGCGAGGTCCGGAGCAAAATTCTCCAAGCGGAGAAGGAAATCGCTTAGTCTGCTGGGTAGTGGAATCAGTTCGGGTTGATGGCCGAGTTGATGCAGCGCTTGCAGAACCTTCTTTGCTTGATCATAAGATCCGCTATCGGCAATTCGGTCACGGATTTCGCCGTGGGTGGAATATTCGGGGGTCTGATTATAACAGACAGCAATGCGCATCATTTTTCTCCACCAGGTCGAGCCGCTGGCAAGCAGCATTGACGACACTGAGAATCATCTCGGAATAGCTTAATCCAGCTGCACGGGCAGCTTTCGGGAAGCAACTGTTCTGCTCCGGCCGGGGTAGAACTCCCGGAAGCGGATTAACTTCGATGATCTGCGGGTGGCCGCTGGCATCCAGCCGCACATCAATGCGGCACCAGTCGCGACAACCCAGGTGGAAAAAAGCCTTGCGGCAGAGGTCTTCGATTTTTCGTTGCAGCAGCGGTTCAAGTTGCGCTGGACAATGGAAAATCTGTAAAGGGGCCGTTTCAGTATCCCAAAGCCATTTAGCTTCATAGGAATAGATTGGGTTTGCCCCTGCGGGGAGAGTGGAAAGATCAATCTCGACAATAGGAAGAACTTGTGTCGTCGGACCGTTACCAATAAGGGCGACGGTAAATTCTCGGCCACAGAGAAATTCTTCTACCAGCGCAGGTTGTTGATAGCTTGACCAAACGCAGTCAAGCTGTGTTTGCAGTTCTGCTGAGTTGTGAACCAATGAGTTATCTGTGATCCCTTTGCTCGAACCTTCCAGTGCGGGCTTAACCAACAGAGGAAACTTGAAGTGGGCAGGAAGATCAGCGGCATGGCGTAACTGCACGAATTCTGGAGTCGGGATCCGGTGGTAAGACAGGATTTCTTTGGTGCGAAGTTTATCGAGACAAATACCGAGAGTGACAGGATCACTGCCGGTATAGGGGATTTGCAGCATCTCCAACATAGCGGGAATCTGCGACTCGCGACTGCCACCATACAATCCCTCGGCCATATTAAAAACCAGGTCAGGGCGTAATGTGCGGAATTTCTCAAAAGCATCCAGGTCAGCATTGACTAATGACACTTGATGTTTTAGTGCCAGAGCATCAGCGACAGCTTGGATCGTCTGAATGTCATCCCATTCTGCGTAGAGATCATTTGCTAGGTGTTTTGTGTCGAGTTGCCTGAGTGAGGGAGGTTGGTCGTCCTCCTCAGCGACACTCTGATTGAAAGAGAGTACAATATGCATGATCAACCCCTTAATAAATACAAGCCACTGCTACTAAAGACCTCACAAATGAGGAGACAAATTATTGCCTGAAGAGCATGGCGGCTGTGGCTAAAAAGGGGTCGCTTTTGTCGCTTGGTCGTTGCGCTCTTCTGACTAAAATGTCATTTTGGCGAAGCTATACTCTTTAATTTATATTCCGTCAATATAAAAAAAGAATGACTGATTATTTTTTAAAGAATGAATAGTTATCACTTCAAATCAGATAGATAGTCTGAAGTCATTGGGCCTGTCCGGAGCGGAAAATATGACTCTCGGACAGGCAGAAAAAGGGGCTTCTTGTTTGATAAAAGATCTAACTTGTATCAGAGCTTTTCCAGGACGAGGGATGCAAAGCTGAGGACAAAAAAGAATCCACACATATCGGTCACTGTCGTTAACAACGGGCTCGAAACCAGTGCCGGATCGAGCTTTGCCCGTTTCAGCAGCAATGGGATCAAACCTCCGAGGGAAACGGCAACAATAGTGTTGACCGCCAGGGCACCGCCGACCACCAGACCTAGGAATGCATTTCCCTTCCAGAAATAAGCGACACCTCCAAGCAAGATTCCAAGAGCCAAACCATTCAAAACTCCGAGACTGGCCTCTTTTGCCAGCACCCGCAGCAATTCAGTGGGTCGTACCAGGCCTAAAGAGAGCTCACGCATACTGACTGCAACCGCCTGGTTGCCAGAACAGCCACTCATGTCACTGACCATCGGTAGAAAAACCGCCAGGGCAATAACCGCTGCTAAAGTATCCTGATAGAAGGCGATGACACTTGCAGCGATGATGTTCAATACGATATTCAGCGAAAGCCAGGAAAGTCGCCGCCCTGAACGGGATAGCAGTGGCATGGAGCGGAATTCCTCGCCGCCGATAATCCCGGAGAAACCGAGGAACTGGTCGGTGCTCTGATTGCTTTTTTCTTCTTCGACAGCTTCCGGAAGGACAATTCCGAGGAGACGTGAGTCGTCATCAACAACCGGGACTCCGAACAGATTATGATCTTCAAAGAAATTGTGTAGATCGTCCAGAGAGTCATTTACGTTGACCCGGTACGGGTTGCTGATCATCAACGTTGCAAGTTGCGTCGTCCGTTTTGGAAAGAGGAGGTCGCGCATCCGCAGCACGCCCTGAAGCTGGTTGTCGTCACCAGTAACATACAGATATTGGACATCATAATCAGCATATTCTTCACGGTTGGTCTGCAACTCATCAAGAACATCCTGGACGGTCTGGCTGCTGCGAAAATCAAGATATTCCGATATCATCAGACCGCCGGCTGTATCAGGCTGGTAGGCGAGGAACTGACGAGCTTCTTCTGCCTCTTCCGGGGCCATCTGATCGATAATTGCGTGGGCATCATCTTCGTCCAGTTCTCCAAGGATATCAGCGATATGATCACTGTCCAGCTCTTCGAGAATGGCGGCCGCGTGCTCAGGCTGCAACTCCTCAATCAGGTCTGCACCCTGGGCGTCAGAGATATCTTCAATGACATCAGCAGCATCTTCAGGGCTGAGTAATGTCAATAACCGGGTCTGCTCTTCACTGTTGAGTCGGGAAACAGCCAATGCGGTATCAGCGGGAGTTATACTGTCCAGAAAGGCGACTATCTGTTGCGGATCATCCGTATTGATTTGAGTTGAAAGCTCTTCCCAGGGCCTTTCAAGTTCTTTTTCCAGCTCAAGTGGTTCCATAAATATATCCTTGTATCTACGGTCGTTTGATTAAAATTTCCTGGTCATCAAGACTCAATTTTCTGACTGCGGTGAGAATGGGCGAGTGCCAACGCCGCATAAATTCGGGCTGCTGCTTCAACTTCGGCAAGGGTTGTTTGTTCCTCTGCAGTATGTGCCGTTTCCAGAGATCCAGGACCAAGGATCAGCGGTTTACTCCCGGCTTGATAAAATAGATTGCCATCGGAGTGGGAGCGGAACGGGACGAATTCAAGAGGCAAATTCAGCCGCGGGAAAATATTTTCCAATGTTTCCATCAATGGATTGTGCGGATCCAGTTCATAGCCCCCGGATTCGAAGTCAAAGCTGGCTTCTAGGGAGAGCCCTTTAATGGTTTTTCGTGCCGTTGTCAGCGCTTTTTCCAGCTCAGTATGAACTGTTGCCGGATCAATTTCTGGAGACAGGTGCAGGTCGATCCATGTGTCACAGCGATCAGGGACGACAAAACCCGCTCGCGAGGAACTCATTTCGCGAATTGAATAGACCAGTTTTGATGGCCGCTGTGCAAATAAAGGTGATCGTTCGAGTTGTAGCAGAACGCGTAACATGGATTCAATCGCATTGTGACCCAGTTCAGGAAGTGAGGAATGGATCCGATGCCCCTGAGTGACCAGAGCCACCTCCATATAGCCATAATGACTGAATGCCGGACGCAGTGAGGTTGGTTCACCAATGATGGCCCAGTCAGGACACTGCTCTGTAAGAAACCGGGCGCTGCCATCACCGTTTTCTTCTTCTCCTACCACCAGCAGCAAGCCGAGATCCGGTCGCTGTTCCTCAGGTAAGGTTGCCAGTGCCAGCCAGGTTTCGACCATTGCGGCACAGCCACCTTTCATATCGGCACTACCGAGGCCTCGAACTACACCCCATTCTTCAACTGCGGTATAATCATCAATATCCCAGGCAGTAACCGTATCTACGTGGCCGACGAGGTACAGTGAAGGTTCACCTTTGCCCATTGTGGTTATCAGGTTGTAGCGCTCATCCTCAACAATTTGCCGGTGTACCGGGATGCCAGTTGCGGTGAGGCGTTCTTCCAGATAAAGCTGGATGTCTTCCTCTTTTCCGGAAGGGGAATAAATATCGATCATTTCCATCAGGGTTTGGCGTAGGCGAAGGGGGTCTATCGCCTTCCAGACTTGCTCGAGCAGTAAACTCATATCAATCCTTCTTGCGTTTTTGTTGTTCACGGGAAAGGTTTAGCGTCATGTAGACATGTTTCTGGGTATTACCGAATCCCTGTTTTTTAAAAAAGCGGATTCCCCCTTTATTATCAGCATCGGTATCGATAACGATCATGCGCACTCCCTGCTCCAGCATGCGTAGTTTGATCTCTTTAAAAAGTTTGTCGCCAGCGCCACATTTTTGGATGCCGGGACGTACCCCAATCCAGACCAGGTAGCCGTATTTCCAGGCGGAATGGTTTTTTTCAACGGTTGTTCCGAGAGCAAAACCGATCACTTCTCCAGCAAACTCAGCGACCAGACAAAGCTCGTTGTCAGAATTGAACAGAGTTGTGATTTCATACTCATCCCAGGTGCGGTACATGCTCTGAGAAAACTCGGAAGTGAAGAGTTCTTCACCAAGATGGAAAACGGCTGCGAGATCGTCGATGGTCATTTCTCGAATTTCAGGTTGTTCTGTAAAAAATTGTTGAGTCATAAGTTCCCTGCCTGAAGTGAAAGCTTTGCCTGATTTTTATAAAAGATAAAACACAGCGGTTTTGGAAAATATGTATTTTCTCGTGCGAGCTTATAGTCCGTTTTTTGAAAAATACAAGAAAAAAAGATCAACTGTTTATGTCAGTGTAAACCTAGCTCTTGCAGACATTATCTTGACGTTTGTGGGTTTTTATATTATTGCTCTCAGCGGCCTATGATCAGAAAAAAAGTTGCTTACTATCATCTGTTACAGGTGAGGAAAGTTCATCAACTATGCGCCAAAATGAACAATTTATCGATCTCCTCAAAGCATTGATTCGACAGCCAAGCGTCGTTGGGGCCGAACATTCTTTTTTTCGGGTTTTGCAGCGAGAGCTTGAAGAGCGCGGGGCCAAGGTCACCTGGTACGAGGGGTTATTAGTTGCTCAGGGAAACAAACCCGAGTCGGCCATGTTTTCAGCCCATATCGATCGCCATGGTCTTATCTGCACCGGGCCCAACGAATTCCAATATGCGGCTTTTGTGACCGGGCGAAGATCTGACCTGCTTGGGAATTCTGTTTCGGAAAAATTGATGAAGAAAATCGTCAACCGGTTTCAATCCGTTCCGATAATGGCCTACGAACCCTGCTCAGGAGCCTACCGTGGCTCCGGTGTGATCACCAATGCTTATGTCTGTGAATATCGCAACAACCTGATTTTTGAAGTTGAAGGCCTTGAACACGTTGTTGCTGGGACACCCGTAGCCTTTATTGACCGATTGAAACTTACAGATGATAGCATGAGCGGTCAATTGGATAACGTCCTTGCAACAGCGCATCTGGTCTACTTGTTCAGTCTTGGTTTTCAAGGGACCGCTTTTTTTACCGCCCAGGAAGAATCTGGCAGCAGTTGGCGCTTTCTCCTCGAATGGTTCAGGCGCTTTAATGGTAGCACAAATCAACTTATTGTGCTTGATACCAGTCCTTACCCGGATCAGGCCAGTGCAGAACTACAACAGGTTGTTCTCCGCCATAAGGACGTCAACGCTAATTTTGACCCCGCGACGACCAACCGATTGGAAACCCTGTGCCAACAATTGGGAATTACCTATACTTTTAAAGATTCATACATTGAGGCGTTGAACCTGCAAGCTAGCAAGTTTGGCAACGAGTTGCAATCACTGGGGAGTACAGAACTGGGGAGAATCGTAAAAGCTTCCAATGATTTTGTTCAGGGAACGACGCTGCAGATTCCCACAACCGGATATCACACGATGTCCGAGTCGGCTTCCTTTGCTTCCAACTCTGCATTCAGCCAACTATTGCTCAATTTTTCTGGCATGGTTGGTCATAGCTCGTGAAATTTCGTACTTTGCCAGTGTGGAAGGATCAAACAGCTACGGAAAGTATCTATCTTTACCATAGGTGCATGGCTCATTATCATCGTGCTATAATGCACAAAGGCGACTTCAATAAACTTCAGTTTCCAACAAGGAGAAGAGGACATTACCATGTACAGCCCGAATGGAACTTATACTGACAGCACACCGCTAGCCATTAGCAACACCTTTTTCCGCAAAGTCTACCTCTGGATGACTGCAGGTCTCGCAGTTACAGCTCTGGCGTCATTCCTGATGCTTTCCAGCGCCTCAGCACAGCAACTGATCTTTGGTAACCGGATGGTCTTTTATGGGCTGATCTTTGCCGAACTGGGGTTGGTTATTGCCATGTCGGCTGCGATCAACCGGATCAGTGCAGCAACCGCCACGCTGATGTTCCTGGGCTACTCTGCCTTGAACGGGGTCACTTTTGCAGCAATTTTTTTACTTTATACAAACAGCTCCATAGCCAGTGCTTTTCTGGTGACAGCAGGCACCTTTGGCGCGATGAGTGTCTATGGTTATGCGACCAAACGTGATCTGACCGGCTTTGGTAGTTTTTTGTTTATGGGGTTGGTGGGAATCATTATCGCTTCGGTGGTGAACATATTTCTACAAAGTGAAATGATTTACTGGATCACCAGTTATATTGGTGTTTTTGTTTTCGTTGGTTTGA
Organism: Desulfuromusa sp.; assembly: GCA_036351455.1. Classification (GTDB taxonomy): domain Bacteria; phylum Desulfobacterota; class Desulfuromonadia; order Desulfuromonadales; family Geopsychrobacteraceae; genus Desulfuromusa. The sequence continues at coordinate 727 of JAZBPC010000208.1, read as the reverse complement.
CGGCCTATGATACACAGAAAATTAAACTGATCGGGCAGGCAGGATTTGCCAGCGAAGAAGCTCGACATAAGGCGGCCATTCTTGGGGCATTAAGACTTTATCTCGACTTTATTAACTTGTTCCTGATGCTGTTACGGATCATGGGGAACAGACGTTAAATATCCAGCAAGAAGCAGATCTAAGATTTATATCAGCAATTTATGCCCCTGAACTTGAATGTTTCAGGGGCATTTCCTTTTTTGAATAGTGACAAAAAAGCTACAAGGTCGAAGGACTTAAATCCTTGTGTTGACGGTTCGATTCTGTCTCTTAGCACCAGTAAAATCAGCCTTTAGTGCTAATTCGCTAGGTGCTTTTTGTTTTGCGAGCAATAGGGTGCTAGGACTCTATCTTATACATTAAACTTTCCGCTGACTGAACTCACTTTCAACCCCTCCTGATTGCCTAACCTTTTTTGCTTGAGTCGCCGCTACACGACCATTTCCTCTAACTCAAAAATCCTTAGATATATGCAAAACCATTAAGACCTGATATTTGATAACGAAGAGAAAGGAGTTGGTGATTAAGCTTTGTCTCAGTCAAATCTTCTAAGTTTTGAAAACGAGAGCCTTTTTACTATTCCTCGTAAATTCGCAGTCTTTCAGTTAAAGGTTGTTTGACCATATTTCTCTAAATATTGCTTATAACTATAAATAGATAAAAAATACTATTAAATAAATAATATAAT
>JAZBPC010000207.1:0-22183 GCA_036351455.1 Desulfuromusa sp. | reverse complement strand
TGCCATGATTGCTGAAAAGGGTTTTAACACCCTCCCTGTTGTTGATAAGCAAGGTAAGCTCCTTGGAGAGGTTACTCGTCTGGATATTATGTTGCATTTGGTTAATAACTGTTCAGACTACAATCGAAATGACAAGGGCCTTGTAGATCTTTCATTGGTCTAGAATCCAGTGGATTGAAGTTCTTCTGACGCTGCAGGGTTTTATTGATTTCGATGATTCTGCAAAATTGGCATCCTTGCCAGTGTTTTAGTAACTTGACTCAGCTTAATATCATGAACGGAGAGTTTCATGTTCTGGACAGCTACAATTATCTTTCTGGTAGCCTACGCGCTCATTATTTCTGAAAAAATCCACAAAACCAAGGTCGCTTTGTTTGGTGCGGCTTTAACCCTGATCACCAAAGTTCTGCTTCAGCACGAAGCATTTAACGATATTGAACTTGGTGTTGACTGGAATGTTATTTTTCTTCTTATTTCCATGATGATCATCATCAACATTATGACGAAAACCGGAGTTTTCCAGTATGTGGCTATCAAATGTGCCAAAGTGGCCAAGGGTGAGCCATTCAAGATTATGACTCTTTTTGCGATCATTACCGCTATTGGTTCTGCCTTCCTCGACAACGTGACGACAGTTCTGCTCCTTGTTCCGGTTACGCTGCTGATAGCTGAACAGCTGGAGATTAACCCTATACCCTATCTGATTACTGAAGCTTTGGCCTCCAATATTGGAGGTACTGCAACCTTGATCGGTGATCCTCCGAACATCATGATTGCCTCTAAGGCGGGACTTAGTTTTATGGATTTTATCTACCATTTGACCCCGGCGATCATTGTAATTTTTCTTTTCTGGATGCTGGCCTGGAAGATTATTTTTGGAAAGCGTCTCCATGTACGTGATGAACTCAAACAAAGGATCATGTCCTTGCAGGAAAATGAACAAATAAAAGATCCTGTCTTGTTAAAAAAATCCTTGTTTGTTCTCAGTCTGACGATTCTCGGATTTATGTTACATGGGGTTTTGCACTACGAACCTGCCACGGTCGCCCTTATGGGGGCCACGGCACTGTTGTTTATTTCTGGAGAAGATCCACATAGCATTCTTGCTGACGTGGAGTGGCCGACGATCTTTTTCTTCATTGGGCTGTTTATCATCATTGGTGGAATTGTTAAAGTCGGATTGGTGGAGGACATGTCACGGGCGATGATTGCTGTGACCAATCCTCAGCCTGACGATATGACCACGCTCGCTATGGTGATGCTCTGGTTCTCAGCAATCAGCTCAGCAATTGTTGATAATATTCCCTTTGTTGCTACGATGAACCCATTGCTGATCGATATGATTCATAAGATCTATGGGCTGGAGGCTGGGACAGCTACGGTTGAACATATCCAACACCTGGCTATGATGCCGGTCTGGTGGGCTCTTGCTCTTGGAGCCTGTCTTGGCGGTAACGGTTCACCCATCGGCGCATCAGCCAATGTCATTGTGGTTGGTCTGAGTGAAAAAGCCGGATATAAAATCACCTTTGTTCAATTTATGAAATATGGCGTGCCTGTTATGATCCTGACCATTTTTCTATCGATGATTTATATCTATGTCCGATATTACATGCTCAAGTGGTATTAAGAGTCTGACTCTGTTGAAAGTATAGCTTGCGAATCCTTTCGAATTAAAAAGGGGATGTCTCTCAGAGACACCCCCTTTTTTGAATATAAATCTTTATCTGGCTCAACCACTGCCGTAAGAGTGTAAACCTGAAAGAACAAGGTTGACGCCAAGATAACAGAATATTGTGGCGGCAAAGCCGATAATTGACAACCAGGCTGCGCGCCGACCGACCCATCCACGGGTAAAGCGAGCGTGGAGGAAAGCAGCATAAAGGAACCAGACGATCAAGCTCCAGGTTTCTTTAGGGTCCCAACTCCAATAGGTTCCCCAGGCGTAATAGGCCCAGGCGGCACCGGTGACAATTCCCAGGGTCAGGAGAGGGAATCCAATCATGATCGCTTTGTAATTCATATCATCCAGAATTCTGGTGGATGGGAACATCCCTAGACTTCCCCCCATTGGCCCGTCTCCCTGATGTTTTTCCTCTTTACCAATTTTGAGTAGATACATAATCGAAACGCCAAAAGCAACGGCAAACCCCGCATAACCGAGAAAGCAGGTGATAACATGGTAGGTTAGCCAGTTACTCTGTAGGGCTGGAACCAGTGGATCAATGGCCGCATGCAAGCTCATCTGAGCCCAAAGCATACTGAACAAAGCAATAGGAAGGACAAAGGCCCCTATGGTGCGTTGTTTGTACTTCCAGTCCATTAACAGGTAAATAAGTAGGATTGACCAGGCAAAAAAGACCACAGATTCATACAGATTGGTCAGGGGTGCACGACCATCTACACCGAGAATCTGATAGGATTCATACCAACGTAGACCCAAGGCTGCTGTCTGGATCAAGAAGCCGGCGAGGGATGTTAATGTTGCAACTAAAGCGACAGTCTTGTTTTTGGTCGCTATGTAGGCAAAGAAAAGAACCATTGCAGCAAAATAGGCGATGGTGGTGATATTGAATAATTGTCCACTATCCATCAGTTATCCCTCCTTCTTTGGGGATGAATTTTTAGCAGTAGCTTCAATTTTTTGTTGAAGATCATCGAAGGCCAGAGAAAATCCTGGCTGATTGCGGTGGGCATTTCCAGCCATCAGCACTTTGGTTTTATTACCATCGTCTTCCAGGCGTACCCAGATCCGTTTATGTGAGAAAAAGAAGGCAGTCAATGAACCAAAGACGATCAGGAAACACCCCGCCCAGACAATATTGACACCGGGATCTTTAGCCACCTGTAGGCCCGTAAAAAATGGCTGGTCGTAGCCGAGAAGTGCAAAACTGTAAATGCCGCCACGTTTAATGTCAATCTGGGGGTGATTTTTCCAGACAACAAAAGGTGCTCCGTGTTTACCATCGGGGGAATTCACGTAGAGCTGAATTGCCGGCCCAAAATTACGATCATTTTCTGTGAAATTAGTGACGGCAAAAGAGTAGCCGTTGGTGAGTTGGACCTGTTTTCCTTGATCGGCCTTGAGTTCCATAACCTTGCCGGTAGCAACCTCAGTCGCTTTGATCTTAAAGAAGGCACTGCCGGCAGAACCATAACTGGACTGGTAGAACTTAATCCCTTTATAGGTGAGCGGATCGTTGACTTCAATTCTCTTATGCACAATTTCCTTGCCATCTTCAAGGATGACCAGATCACTGTTGTAATCTTTGGGGCGGTTGCTGTTTTCATAATAGCTGACATCAAAGTCGTCACACCGCACTGTAAAACCAAGGTCAATGGATTCACCCGTGCGGGTGCGCACCTGATCTACAGAAGTCCCTTCAACGATATTAACATAGGCTTTGTATCCCCATACATTGCCAATAATTGCCCCAGCCATAATGATCAGGATTGACAGGTGAGTGATATAGGCCCCAAACCTGGAGTAGATCCCTTTCTGAGAAAATAAATAGAGTTTTTCATCCTTCTCTGTCAGGGTGGTTTTAGAAAATTCCTTCTTTAATACGTTTGATATCTGTTCAGCAATTTGCTCTTTTGATCCCTTACAACTGAATTCAGCTCGATTTGCCGAACCCTTGAAGATACCAGGGCTGGCAACCAAAGTTGGTTGCTTGACAAATTTCCAGACACGGGGAAAGTTTTTTATCGAACAGCAGATCAAGTTCACGCTAAAAAGCGCCAAAATGCCGATAAACCAGGTTGAGTGGTACATGTCTATGAATTGCAGCTTTTTAAAAAGTTCGTAATTTGCTTGACCATATTCGCGGATATAATCAGCTGCTGAACCATTTTGCAGGATAATTGTCCCAATAATGGACGTCAGTGCGAGCAGCAGAACCAGAATTATGGCAAGTTTCAGGGAGCAGAGAAAATCCCAGATGCTATCAATAAATGATTTGTTTGTTTCAGCCAAAGTAAAAGTCTCCTTTTGGAATCCTGTCAGAATAGATGACAGATTTGGTCACTATAGTCAGTGTGACTGACTGTGGTCAACCGATTGGTAGCGGAGGTTTTTAATTCAGAAGAACAACTGTACGCAGGCTGTAAAGGGATTGAAGGGGTTCTTGCGATCCCCTTAAGAAAGGTGAAAAATGAGCGGTAGCAACATGCTGAATGATAAATGGTTCGCCTGTCTTTAATTGTGGCGTCAGTGGCCTTGACTCATGTGTTAGAGCATGGGAGCCCTGATGCAGGGTCTGGTATCCCGGAGTGCCAAGATCTCGCTGGGGTAGGGTGGACTGGTGACACACTTCAGCCTGACAGCAGGAACTTCCTTCTTGTTGACTGATAACCAGGTGACAACTGTCAACTCTGATTGAAAAACGTTGCCCCTGACTCTCTGGGAGCAGGCATGCAAAAGCTGATTGCAGCCCTCCGCAAAGAAGTAGAAGCATTGTTATTATAAAAATCAGTCGAAATCTATTGATGGGATAGTGTTCAGTCACCGTTGCCCTTTGATATCGGATAAATTTGATTGCCAGATAAATCGGCAACATTGTACTTGTGCTTTATTTTATCTGCAAGCGGAATACCAGTATTTATAGCTCACAGCAAATAATAACTTCTCAGCGGGACCTACAAACTTATAAAGATACTGAAATAATGGGGAAATCTAGAGATCAACGGCTTTAAGTTGTTCCAATAATTCTTTTTGTTTCGGGGTTAAATTGTTTGGAACGACAACCTCAATGACCGCAAAAAGATCACCAGCTGGTCTTTTTCCCGAAGCAGCTACGCCATATCCCCGTAATCTGATTTTCTGCCCCGGCTGCATTCCGGCTGGAACCTTGACCCGCTTAGGAGTATCAAGGGTTGGAACTTCAATCGAGGTTCCCAGGCAGATGCCGCTGTAAGGAATCTCTGTTTTAACCAGAAGATCACGTCCGTCCCGGGTAAAAATTGGATCGGGTTCGATATCAACCTGGAGGTAAAGGTCGCCAGGCGATCCTCCTGCAGGGTGGGGCCCCCCTTTTCCGGAAACTCGCAGTTTGCCCCCTTTTTCGATTCCCGCAGGGATGCGTACCTTGATTTGTTCGACTTTGCCGTCGTTTCGGTAATCGATGCGTCTTTCTCCCCCCTGTACTGCTAAGCGAAAGGGAATGCTGATCTGCATCGAATAGTCTTGCCCTTTGGCCGGTGGTCTGTTGCTACGACCTCCTCCTCCACCAAACAACTGGCTGAAAATATCTTCACCACCGCGGCCTCCACCGAAGCTGCCAAAAATATCTCCCATATTCATATTGCGGAAAATATCTTCCTGGCTGAAGCGCTGGTGAAATCCTGCATCGCCATATTGATCGTATTGTTGCCGTTTTTCTTTGTCAGACAGGACTGCGTAGGCTTCGGTAATTTGCTTGAATCTCTCTTCTGCCTTGGTATCTCCTGGATTTTTATCGGGGTGATATTTTTGGGCCAGCTTACGATATGCTTTTTTTATTGTGGCCGCATCATCAGTTCGGTTGACACCGAGTACGGAATAATAATCTTTTGACATGTTCGGGACTTCCTCCATTTTAAACGTGGTTAACACCCTACTATAGGAGCCGTTTAGTATAGCGTCAAGAAGAAGCTATCAGCTGAAACTCACTATCTTGACCTGATCTGAGTGACGAGCTACGATACCAGAAATAACTTTTCTTTCTTCCCCCTTTTTATTCAGGAGTTTCTATGACCCGTATTGCCATTATTGGCGCTGGTATATCTGGCCTTGCTACTGCTTACGCGATTGAGCAACAGGCAAAACACGCTGAATTTGAGGTTGAAACTCTGGTGTTTGAAAAAGAACCACGTACCGGGGGGAAAATTCTTTCGATACAGGAAGATGGTTTTCTTTGCGAGTGGGGACCAAACGGATTTCTTGATAATAAACCCATGACTCTGGATCTGTGCCGGCAATTGCAGATTGACCAACAACTGCTGCGGTCTGATGATAACGCTCGCAAAAGATTTATCTATTCCGATAAAATTCTGCACCAGATGCCTGAAAACGGCCCAGCATTTCTAAAGTCAAAATTGATCTCCTGGCCGGGCAAATTTCGCCTTGCTGCTGAAATGGTGATTCCCAAGCGTGAGAGTGGTGGTGACGAGACGCTTGCTGAATTTGGGCGACGGCGCCTTGGAGAAGAGGCCCTCAATAAACTCATATCACCGATGGTCTCGGGAATCTTTGCCGGAGATCCTGAAACGATGAGCTTGAAGAGCTGTTTCCCACGCATCTATGAATTGGAACAGGAGTACGGGGGGCTGATCCGGGCAATGCTCAGGTTAGCAAAGAAGAAGCGTGCTGAGGTCAAAGCCGGAAAGGCTGTGGCAAGTGCCGCTGGTCCAGGTGGGGTGTTGACGTCTTTCAACGGTGGAATTCAGGAGTTGACGGATGGGGTTGCTGCCGCCCTTTCAGGGGAAGTATTGACAGGTCATGCTGTCGAGAAAATTGAACAGAAACAAGATGGTTTCTCTGTGGTCTTGGATAGCGGCCAGCAACATGACGTGGATCTGGTTGTCACTGCTGCCCCGGCATATGCCGTAGCAAAGATGCTGGAGGAGTTGAATGATAAAAGCTCCACGATTCTCCGACAGATTCCCTATGCGACGATGAATGTTGTCTGTTTTGGCTATGAGCAAGAGCGTATTTCATTTGACCTAAATGGCTTTGGATATCTGATTCCCAAGGCAGAAGGCTGCAATACTCTCGGAACACTGTGGGATTCCAGTATTTTTACCAATCGTGCTCCTGAAGGCAAAGTGTTGTTGAGATCAATGATGGGTGGCGCGGCTAATGCGGCAGCGATTGAGCTATCAGAGGATGAGGTTAAGGCCCGCACCATGAATGATCTGAAGCAGATCATGGGGATCAATTGTGAACCAGACTTTGTGAGGATATTCCGTCATCACCATGCTATCCCTCAATATACCTGTGGTCACGCAGAGCGGTTGCAAGAACTGGAAGCATCGCTGCAGAATTCTCCTGATTTAATTTTGACTGGGAATTCTTTTTATGGGGTGGGGTTGAACGACTGCGTCCACGCTGCAAATCAGGCTGCAAACAAGGTGATCGGGCGGTTGCAGGCAAGAAAGCAATAAAAAGGTTGTCTTCTGGTTAAGGGCTCTCACCTTCAAGGGGCTCTTCGTCCATGTCCTCCACTGAAATGGTCAGTGGTGAATAGGTCATGGAGCGAATTCCACCCTGCTGTACATTTTCAATAATGGATGCAGGGCCAGAAATTTCATTTGTCAATGTTGTCAGGTTGTCACCAAAAACGATGACAACACCTTCTTTTGCGACGTTTAGAACATTGATTTTTGGATTAGCGGTTGGATGTTCCTTTCTTTCAAAATTCTCCAGCTCTTCAGAGATTTCTTTCCGACTGTTTTCCAGTTTTCCTGCGCGCTTTTTCAATATTTCAAGGCGCATTTCAATGGCTTCCTGAAGCGCTTTACGGGAATTTCTCAAGGGATTTTTTTCCAGTACGGTTAGTGTTTCACTGATAGTTGTTACCTGCTTTCCGGTACTTTTCAATTGTGTTTTTAAATATTGCAAGCGGTCTTCTTCGGGAAAATAAACTCCAGATGTCACATATGTTTTAACACCGGCACTGGCGCCAAGAATCTTGGCTTCAACTCCTTCCAGGGCTACGGTGTGACCCCCAGTAATAATCCCCTTGGCAATGTCTATACGCCCTGTTGCCTTTAAGGTAGAATTTCTGACTTCATGAGAAATTGAGATATTTCCGTGACACTCGACGGCCACCTGATTGAGATAACGAGCCTGCAGATTGCCTTCACAGTGGATTGAACCAGAGCCGCGCCCAGCCATCGTTCCAATCGTAACAGGCCCCCCTGATTTGATTTTACAACTCCCTACCGCACCAGAGACATTAATTCCCTTGCTTGCTGTGATGTTGAAATCATCAAGGACATCACCTTTGACAACGACAAAGCCATTAAAAGTGACATGTCCGACAGAGAGGTCAACATCTCCAGAGACAACAAATTCATCAAGAACTGATAGGGTGTTCTTATCAAAAACAGCTCGACCCGCTCTGGTCGCAATAGCTTGGGTCCCCTCAGGGTTGATCTGAACGCCTTCACCTGCCTTCAGTTTACTTGCTTCACCAGCTTTTGCACGGATGGGAGCCCCCGTGATTGTTTCGCCGTCGACTCCTTCCGTCGGTAAGTGTATCGCTCCAATTTGTTGATCTTGCTCAACATTGGAGAAACTTTGTACGGCCTTAAAATCAACTCGGCCTTTTTCATCAACAGGGAGGGGAGTGTCCTCTTTCCCTGTCGCGACAATGAGCTCAAACCAACCATCTTCGCCGGTGATGGGGCGAATTCCTCTAGCCAGAATGAAATTTTTTGGGTCTTCACCTTGTGCGGCTTCAGAACAAAAAATAGCAACCTGCTCTAGATCAACAGATCGGGCGATATCGTTGTTTCTCAGCAGGCTGATGAGTTCAGCGGGAGGGATACTGTTAGTCGTGTCGTGAACAGTGATGCTGGCCCGACATTCTAATTGATTGTCATGTGCTTCCAGTTTCAAGTCATAAGCATCTGTTACATATTCGGCAATTAATTTAATGCCGATATCGACACTTTTCTCTGTATTAGTGGAACCCATAAACTCCCTAGCATATACATGTATAGATATTATTTAAAACTAATCATAGCATGGATATCGGCTAATGTGCCAATTTTCTTTAGCGAATTTGTCAGGTAAGAGCAGTTGATAGCTTGACCCTCGCCCGGTAGCTGGTTATTCTTCGGAGTATTTTGAGGAGGAAATTGAAATGACCAGAGTAGCTGAAAGCTTCAGGCGTGATCTTGCTGATGTAAACTGGCGTGAGCTGAGAATTCACCTGCAGAGAGATGCAATTATTATTGTTGCTGATGAACTTGACCTGATTGATGTCGGTGTGGCTGTTGCCGAGGATAATAAAAATTTAGTCGAAAAGTGGATTGCTGCCAATCAATTGGGAAAACCCAACGAGCAACAACTGGAAAGCTGGGAGCGCGAGCCTGACACCTCTTTTCAGATGTTGATAGTACAACCATTTATCCTGGTTCAGAGCTGTCACAATGCCTGAGCAATTTGTCACTTCCCTTAGTCATTATCAGGAGGTTGCTGTTTTTAATCCCTGGAAGGATGTGGATTCACAGCATGAACAAGGTGAACAGGGCCCAGAAATTCGTCGGCGGCAGCTACTCAATTATTTGCAGGAACGGATCGGAATAGCTGATACTCTCCTTTGTGCTGAGGCCATTGGTTATCAGGGGGGGCATTTCAGTGGTATCCCGATGACATCTGAGCGAATGCTGTTGGGTGGTTTACAGCATAAGGGATTGTCTCCGCAGATGGTCTTTCGGAAAATATCTCCACAACGGACAAGTCGAGTCGATTTAAAACCTCAGGGGTTCACCGAGCCGACCGCAACAATTGTCTGGGGATTTCTGGCTGATCAGGGGATTGACCCCCGTCGGGTCGTTTTATGGAATGCTTTTCCCTGGCATCCTTATCACCCTGATAAAGGGTGCCTTAGTAATCGAACTCCCAGGGATGCAGAGTTGCTGGTGGGCCACCAGATCCTGAAACAATTGCTGCAGTTGGGGCAATTCAAACAAGTTGTTGCCATAGGTGAAAAGTCAGCCTTGCAACTGCAGCAGTTAGGAGTTGCTGCTATTAAGGTGCGCCATCCAGCCAATGGAGGCGCTGGAAAGTTCCGCACTCAGATGGGTAATCTGTTGCTGAATGGGGCATCCTTTTAACCTGTCTTATCGATTACAGGCCGGGCGCGAAAATGAGGTGTTATGTCGGTTGATATTTTGGAAAATCAAATTGGTCGATTTCTAGCAAGTGAAGCCCCAGAAGTGATGTCGATTAAAGGTGCTTGGGGGGTTGGCAAAACCTATGCCTGGAACAAGTATTTAACGACCGCAAAAAATCAAAAAAAAATTGCGCTAAAAAAATATTCTTATGTGTCGCTCTTTGGCATCAATTCTCTTGATGATTTAAAATTTTCAATTTTTGAAAATATGGTCGAAGAAGGCTCTTTTGGCCGTAAGCCAACTGTTGAAAGCTTCAAAAATAATACCGCAAACTTACTGAATTCTCTGGGTAAAAAAATTCTGCCTGTTCTCTCTTCGAATGCATCAATTGACCATTATCATTCGATTATAAACTCTCTGTCTTTTCTCTCCTTAGAAAAAACTATTATCTGCATCGATGATTTTGAAAGAAAAGGGAACAGCATCGATGCTCAAGATATTTTAGGTCTGATGACCCAGTTGAAAGAGCAAAAAAAATGCAAGGTCATTCTGATTCTGAACGATGAAAGTTTAAGTGAAGGTTCATCGATTGACTACATCAAGCTACGTGAAAAAGTTATTGATACTGAGCTTAGATTCGCTCCGTCCGCGGAAGATTGTGTTGCTATTGCTCTCGGTGGTGACAAGGTTGCACAATTATTGGGTGAGAATATCGTTAGGCTTGGGATTAACAATATCCGAATTATCAAAAAAATTGAAAAATTGGCGGCAATATTGGTTCCACTGCTGAAAGGTTACGAAGATCAAGTTCTTTATCAAGCTTTACATACAATAAGTTTGTTGACCTGGTGCTACTACAGCCAGTCAAGTGACACCCCTGATTATAATTTTGTGGTGGGCCGCAATAGCGCATTTAGCGATTTGGATGATGAGATCATGCTTTCAACTCAGGAACAGGTTTGGTGTGCGGTCCTGCGAAATTATGATAACTATGCTGTTGATGAGTTTGATCAGCAAATAGCCAGGTTGGTTGAGAATGGTTATGTGGATGAAAAAAAGGTGCGTGAAGAGGCTGTGTTCTTGAATGAGAAGATTCTTGCCGCCCATTCTGAAAACTCATTTCAGGAAGCCTGGCAAAGATTCAATGGCTCTTTTGACCATGATGATCAAGAGGTTATCACCTGTCTCTCTGATAGCTTCAAGCACAATGCAAAATATATCAGCCCGGTAAATCTTGACGGAGCTGTGCGTTTGCTCAGATATCTTGGGAAAGATAAATTAGCGACAAGGATTATCGATCTGTATATCGAAAAACGTAAGTCAGAGTCAGAGCTTTTCAACCTTGATGTTGCGGCACTCCCTGGAAAAATCAAGGATCTTGAAGTTATAGAGAAATTCAAGAGAAAATATGCCTCCCTGAGTGCAAAGCGCTCTCTGCAGGAGATCTGTGATCAAATTCTGATGTGTGATAGCTGCAGTGATGAAGAAGAAGTTCAGATGTCACAGGCGACAATCCAGGATTATATTGGATTGTTTAAGTCTCAGAGAGGACCAAAGTTATCTCAATATGTTGATCTTTGCCTGAAATTTCGACGTTTGGGAGGGACAACCGAGCAGCAGGAAATCATTTCGGAGAGGGCGACTGAGGCGCTGAAAATGATTGGTAGAGAGAGTAAATTGAATTCGAGTCGGGTCAGGCGGTTTGGGATAAAGGTCGAATGAAATTTGTCTGTGAGGTCTTGAGATATTCACAAAAAGTTCGATTCGACAATAATTTGTAACGCTTTTCCGCGTTTTCATGGAGCTACTGATGTTAAATATTTTGAAAGTTTTCATCGTTTCTGGTCTCGCCCTTATGTTGATGAGTTGTAGTGGCGTGTATTATGGTGCTATGGAAAAAATAGGCGTGCACAAGCGCGATATTCTGGTAGATCGCGTTATTGAAGCTCGCGACAGTCAGCAGGCGACCAAGGATCAATTTGCTTCAGCCTTGGAACATTTCAGCAGTGTGATTAATTTTCAAGGGGGTGAGCTGGAAGAAAAATACCGTGAATTAAAGAAGGAGCTGGACAAGAGTGAGGACCAGGCAGATGAAGTTCGCAGCCGAGTTGATGCTGTAGAAGATGTTGCTGAGGCGCTTTTTGATGAGTGGGAAGATGAGTTAAATCTATACAGCAGTGCCAGTTTGCGTAAATCGAGCGAAAAGCAGTTAAGGCAAACCAAAACCCATTATTATCAATTGATCGGGGCCATGAAAAAAGCTGAATCAAAGATTGATCCAGTTCTGAATCCGCTTCGTGATCAGGTATTGTTCTTAAAGCATAACCTCAATGCCCGTGCGGTAGCGTCTTTACAAACTGAGCTCACGCGAATCGAAACCGATGTTTCACGCTTGATCCGGGATATGGAGAAGGCAATGAAAGAAGCTGACAGCTTTATTCAGACATTGAAAGCTGAGTAGTCAAAGTGAATGATGGTTAGTAATCAGCAATAGATTGCAGTCGTCCTCTCCCCCCTTTGGTATTGAAAGAGGACGACTGCAAGTTGGAAAAATGTGCTATTTTATTTTTCCGATTTTATAATCTGCACCTTTCCAGGCAAAAATCCCTCCGGGATAGCGGTATACATTCTTGTATCCCAGTTTTTTAGCCCAGACGGCCCCATTGTGACTGCGGGTACATTTGACAAATCCGCAGTAAATGACAATGGTTTTGTTTTTGTCCGGGCCAAGGAGTTTTTCAAAGTCAGCTTGTGATTTGCCTGCTGTTTCTTTTTCATCCCAGCTGACCATATCCGGGATCGGAAAGAGGAATTGTTCAGCACCAGGCACGTGGGCTTTTTTGTAGCTGTCTTCAAAGGGCATCGTGTCGACGATGACCATTTCCTTGCCGTCATCCTGCCATTTTTTTAATTCATCTGTCGTTACGACATCGTACCCGCCACGTTGAATTTCGCGCACAAGCTTGACGGCCACTTTTTCTAACTTGACCTCTTTTTCAAACTTATTGTCAAAGCTGAAAGCCGGAGTGCTGATAAAGAGCAGAGCTGTAAGCAGGGTGAAAAATGGGATTAACCGATTGTGTAACATTTGAGCCTCCTTGATTAAATTCTGACTGAGATCCACGAATTTGGAGTCAGTCGGGTCATAAAGCGAAATAGGTACAAGTAAATAATTGCAAGCATAAGCCAGAGATCACGTACGAGAGCTCCACGCAGGTCATGAAACGCGATGGCTTCTGGATCATTAGGACCGAAGCAGCCGCAATCGATATCGAGTCCGAGAAAAATCCCGTAACCTAAAACAGTGAGGAAGAGGAGCATCATCAATGTTATTGCGGTTAAAGAGCCCCACTTTTCGAAAAGAAGACCGATCGCAGCAATGATCTCCACCAGGATGAGGGCCAACGCGGCGGGGAGTGCAAGAATGTCGGGCAGTAGGCCGTAGGCTTCAATCGTAGTAGCGAATTGCAGCGGTTGAAAAGCCTTGGAAACACCTGACCAAAGAAAGATCACCACTATCAATACACGCAGAGAATGGTAAGTAAAGTGTGCAATAGGTGGCATTGATGACCTTTTAAACGTAGATATCTATAAAGTCCAGGCTTGCGATATGAAAAATAGAGACAAGAGCACTAATGACCCTGTCAAAATAAGACGGTGTAGTTTTATACTCTTTTTTAGCTGATATTTTGAAGTGCCCTGGAAGGTGCGTTCGCGAGTCACTGTCGCCTGGAAATTATCTTGCAGATATTTTTTTAATTTCAGCCGCTTGAAATAGGTCAGAGGTGGTTTGGCAATTTTCGCATTCTCATCAAACAATAGGTCGAGAATATGGCTGGTTTGGGTCTGTGCTCCAAGTTTCTCAGTGCAAGCAGAGCAATAGCTGACAATGGAGCGACCATTCGCTTCATCAATGCGTTTTTGTCCCCAATGGGTTGCTAATTCGGGTGCCAGGAAGTTGACAGCCCCTCCCTCGCCACAGCAGAAGGTTTTTTTTCCGCTGTGCGGTAATTCTTCAATCTGTAGGTTTTTATTTTTTAAGAGGCGTCGGACTGCATCTTGAGCAGGGAGATTGAAACGGGCCGTACAGGGGTCGTGTATTGTTACCGCTTCTGACGATGGTGCTGCGGGAAAGTCGATTTGCTCAAGCTCTTCGTAGATCGTACGGGGTTGAAGTTCAGATCCATAGCGACTGAAAACCAGGTGGCAATTAGGACAGGCGAGCAAAACAGTTTTGATCCCTTGGCTTAGGAGATAATCTTTCATTTCGCCGAACATAGCGTTGAAATGATCTTCATCTCCTAAGTCATGTGATGGCTTGGTACAACAGTCGAGGACTATTCCAATGCTTGGCATCTTTTTTTGCAGTTGTTCAAACACTTTTAAGGTTGTCTCAGAGCGGGAACCGCTGAGAGCACAACCAGGAAAAAAAATTGTGTCGCAGTCTTCTGGCAGGGCGTACCAGCTGAACCGTTTTGACGTCCCTTTTTTTTCGAAATTGCGTAGCCTGCGATGTTCAGATAAGTCCTTTGCACCACGGTCAAATGCTTCACGGCGCATCTCTAGAAACATCTCAGCGGGGTTGATCTCTTCAGGGCAAACGGCACTACAAAGGTTGCAGAGACTACATTTAAAAGGGATATCGAGGAATTGCCGTTCATCAGGATTGTAACTGTCGGCAATATTTTTAGGACTACCATGCCTTGATAGAAAGGCACATTCTCTGACACAGGCTTGGCATTGGGTGCATTTTTCTGAAATCAGTAGCAGCTGCTTATCAAGCGCGGGGCTGAGATGTTTTGTCCGCGATTTCTGCTGATCAGGAAATGCCATGACGTGCCTGTTTATCCTTATGTGCGCGAGAAATGATTTTAAAAAACATGAATGATTGACGCTGCTATGAATAGGAGATTGACATTCGTAAGTCAAATGGATAATTTTGATCGAAACGATAATGTCTATAGGCTAAATCAATGGAGAAGATGATGACACTACGTCAACTTGAATTATTTGTCGCGGTTGCTGAAACAAGGAGTTTTTCACGTGGCGCTGAAATGATTGCTTTGACTCAATCTACAGTGAGTCAGCATATTGCTGCACTGGAACGGGAGACTAATACCCGATTATTGGATCGTACCAGTAAGGGGATTTTTCTTACGGCAGGGGGGGAGGTTTTCCTGCAGCATGCGCGTCGGGTGCTGGCTGAGCGGGATGTGTTGGTTCAGGCTATGGCAGGTCTGCATGGACTGGAAAAAACAACTCTCAATCTGGGTGCCAGCAACATTCCTGCTAATTATCTCATTCCTTGTGTTTTGCCAGCGTTACAAGATAAATACCCTGGAATATCACTAACGATGAGGATTGGAGACAGCAGAGAGGTCCTTGATGAATTGAAGTCTGGTCAGGTGGAACTCGGGATTGTCGGTGGACGTGTTGATGATGATATTTTTAGCTTTGAACCGTTATTAAAAGACACGTTGGTGATGATTGTCGGACCTGATCACCCTCTGAAAGAACGTCATACAATCACCCAGTCCGAATTGGTTAAAGAAAAATTTATTGCCCGCGAAGACGGGTCTGGAACTTACCAGGCTTTGCAAAAAGGTTTTTTAAAGGCAGGCATTGACCCTGAATCATTCAATGTCATTGCTCGTCTCGGCAGTAACGAAGCAGTGCGCCGGGCAATATCTGCTGGCCTTGGTTGCGCTTTTGTTTCTGATTTGTCGATTCAGAATAATTTGCGGCATGGTGAACTGTTTAAAATAGATGTTGAGGGATTGTCGATCGAGCGTCAGCTATGGTTAGTAAAGTTGCGTGAAAGAACGGCCTCTCCTGCTGCAATTGCTTTCTCTGAATTGTTACAAGGGGGAGCTGCGTTAAACGACTTGGGGCAATGTTGTAGAGTTTAATTCTTTTGTTGAGGGTTCAAAGTAATGTCATCTCTACATAAGACGTGGCAGCGTCCTGAAGTCCTATTATTTCTTATGGCGTTTGCGGTCCCTTTAAGTTTTGCGGCCTGGCAGGCTCTATTGAATAACTTTGCTATTGAACGGGCGGCTTTTACCGGAAAAGAGATGGGCATGCTGCAATCACTGCGGGAAGTACCCGGGTTTCTCGCCTTTGGAGCCGTATTTCTGTTGCTAGTGGTTCGGGAACAGTCTTTAGCCGTTATTGCATTGCTTATTCTTGGATTGGGAACAGCCCTTACAGGTTTCTTCCCGTCAGTATTTGGACTTTATCTGACAACGCTAACGATGTCGATTGGGTTTCACTATTATGAAACCATGCAGACATCCTTAGCTCAGCAATGGATAGCTAAAGAACGTGCAGCCGAAACCTTTGGCCGCTTAATCGCTGTTGGCTCATTATCTGCTATTGTGACTTTTGTTTTGATCTGGACCGGGACTCATCTCCTGAAAGTAGATTATCGTTGGCTCTACCTTGGTTTTGGGGGGATAACAGTGGGGATCGCCTTGCTTGCCTATCTTCTGTTCCCACAATTTCCGCAGCATACAGTTCAGCATAAGCATATGGTGCTGCGCAGGCGCTATTGGCTTTATTATGCTTTAGTTTTTATGTCCGGAGCCAGACGACAGATATTCATGGTCTTCGCCGGATTCTTGATGGTGGAAAAATTTGGTTATTCCGTCAGTAATATTGCCTTGTTGTTTTTGGTAAATGCTTCACTGAACGTCATTTTTGCCCGAAAAATTGGTCGATTGATTGCCCGGTTTGGTGAACGCAATGCGCTGCTCCTGGAATACGTCGGTTTGATGGTTGTTTTTGTCGGCTATGCTTTTGTCGAAATTGGCTGGGTTGCTGCACTGCTCTACATTGCCGATCATCTGTTTTTTGCTTTGGCGATCAGTCTAAAGACCTACTTTCAAAAAATAGCGGCACCTGAAGATATTGCATCAACCGCCGGTGTCAGTTTTACAATCAATCATATTGCAGCAGTTTGTCTGCCTGTTGTTTTTGGTTTGATCTGGCTGAATTCGCCATCCCTGGTTTTCTTTATTGGCGCGCTGATGGCACTGATTTCGTTTTCCCTTTCTTTGTTGATTCCCCGGTTTCCTGAACAGGGGAGAGAAACCTGCTGGAATCGATAATTCAAGCTTTCTTTCAAAATCCTAAAATTAAATCTCTTTATTTTTCCTTGGGTCAGGTTTTGGTCAGATGTTTGGTATAAAATGGTGTTCTGTTTCAATTCTGACAGCGGAGGGATAGGGATGAAGAAAAAAGCTCTGGTTAT
The DNA here is from genome assembly GCA_036351455.1 of Desulfuromusa sp. Taxonomy (GTDB): domain Bacteria; phylum Desulfobacterota; class Desulfuromonadia; order Desulfuromonadales; family Geopsychrobacteraceae; genus Desulfuromusa. Next base: position 5,106 of record JAZBPC010000207.1, on the reverse strand, counting down.
TGATGATGATCCTTATTTTCTTGATGTCTGCATTGAATATCTCAAGGATAAAGGGCTTCATGTCTCGTCATTACTCAGCCCCAGCTGCACTATGATTGAGCAGAACTTAGAAACCTGCCCTATGAATGCTCCTTGCTATGACATTGTTCTCTCCGACAACAATATGCCAAAGATGAAAGGCCTGGAATTCTTTTTTTACCTGTCCCAGAGGGGGTGTAAAGTCCCTGCTTATTGCAAGGCTTTGATCTCTGGCGATATCTCCCCGCAAGATCGAGGGATTGCAGAAGGTATGGGCTGTAAAGTTTTTCAAAAGCCGACCCCACTTCATCGCGTTGATAGCTGGATTGATGACGTTCTGGGTAGAGATTCCTGATTCGTGGGGGAGAGTTATATGCTTAATAAGCTTGCTATTTTTAGTTTAATAGTTGTTAATATTTTGTTTTCAACGCAAGTTGCCATGAGTCAGGATGTCATTGCCGATGAGAAAATAATGTCCAGCTTTGCAAAAATAATCAGAGAAAATCAATATATTTGCCGCCCATGTCAGCGTGTCCAGCCTCTTGAGAATAAGTCTTCTGCGCTTTCGTATGAAGTGATTTGTAATTATGATCTTGTTTATAGGGTTGTTATAACTCCACGGAATAATATGATCGTCAGGCCCATCAATGGACTGCAAATCGGGTCTTTATAAAGCATTTCTTCAAGCTTCTAAAGCAGGTTGTTGCATTTTCCCCACCACGATAAACTGCTAGTACCCCAACAATTTGAGTGAACCAAAAAGCATCTGCCAACAACTGAATATCAGAAAAATTAACATCCCGGATAAGGAAAGCCATAACCAATGCTTTTCAATGGTATTGATTTCTCTCTCCAGGCTCATATGTTTGCGTAGTGGTTGACAAATTCCCGGCAGCATCCCATAGAGAGTGGTTATGAATAATCCAAAATAGATGGGGTATCCAACATAACCATAATTGGCCTGAAGCATATCGAAGGGGCAATGATGACTTGGCATTTGATAGATATAAAGGGAAATAAACGAAACAATCGCGCCGATGGATACAAAGAATGTCAGAACCGCTGTTATAAACAACAGGGGTCTGAAAACCGTAGACTTGAAAGTGATATTGAAAAATAAAACCAGCAGATGAATAGCAACAATTGAAAAAAAGAGCAGCATTGCCTGTCTTACGGGCATCCCTGCCAGTTCACTGACGACACTTTCCCCCTCAGAACTGAATAGTGAGCCGCAACAGGATGTAATGACCTCCGGCCGTAACCCGCTGAAATAGCTCCATTGCAGGTAAAAATCAAGTGCAACCACAGGGGTTAGTATTAATAGTGCAAGATATTTAGGTCGAATCAGCGGGCAATCTTCGGTTCGTTGATCCAGCCGATTGATCACCACCCAGAGTGCTGCAGCAAACAGAAGGATTCCCTTGATCAGAAGTACCAGCCAGCCTACTAAATTTGCATTTAAAGACCCCGTCGCACACATCGCCCCGATAAACAGTTGATGGATATCTTCAGCGGTGGCAATAAATAACAGAGCTGAGAAAATTTGAAATCCTAAAGCGTAATTGAGGAGGCTGGAGACAAGCCAGGTTTTCCGTTCTAAAAGGGTCTGCCCCTCGGAACTGCTGTTGGCGTCCCAGTTTAATAGGATTTTTATTCCCAACCAACTGGCAACCAACATCGTCAGCAGCGTCAATAGTGAGCCACAGAGAAGTGCCAGAATTCCAGGGTGTAGAATCATCTACTCTTGCCTTCAGTGACTTGTCCATGGCGCAGATCAACGCGACGTTGGATCAAGGACGCCTGGTAAATTGAGGGATCGTGGGTTGCAATGATAATGGTTTTTCCATCAGCGTTCAGATCGGTCAAAATATGCAGAAGGTTTTGCGATAAATCACTATCAAGATGGGCTGTGGGTTCATCAGCGATAATAATATCCGGATTGGCAATTAAAGCTCGGGCAATCGCGACCCTTTGCTGCTCGCCTCCTGACAGTTGTTTGACTTTTTTCCGCATCATTTCTGCTAGGGCAAAGCGCTCCAAAACGGCTGTAGCAGCTTTTTTCATTTCACTGAAAGATTGCTTTGAAGGGTAAAGCGGCAACATGACATTTTCTAAGACATTGACATCGCGCAACAGATTATATTGTTGGAAAACGAAACCAAAAGTTTCACGTCTGATTTGTGCCAGAAAGCGCTCGGGGAGTTTAGACACAGTTCGATCTCGTAACTGGATGCTTCCAGATGTCGGTCTGGACATGCAACCGAGGAGACTGAGTAAAGTCGTTTTTCCCGATCCACTTGGGCCAGTCAGGGCAACGACTTCACCTGAAAAAATCTGCAATGAGATGTTTTCCAAAGCGGTCACTTCGTCAGGTTGATGGCGATTGTAGATCTTATGGAGGTGTTCAATGGTTAGCAGGGGGACCATGATTCAACCTCTCATCACATGTTCAGGATCAGTGACAGCCGTTTTCCAGGCAGGAATGATAGTGCAGGCGAGATAAGGAATTATCGTCAAAAAGGCCAGGATAAATAACTGATAAAAATCAATGGCAGGTGTGAGTTGAAATTTCGGGAAAAGGACCGACCAGCCTTTCAGTACTGGAACCAGTGCCGGCGCATCGAAAACAAACACATGAATCCACGCAGCAAGTGTTCCCAGAATAAAAGATGTTAAGGAAATAACCAAACCCTCCCAGAACTTGACGGTAATAACGTCAGCGGTTTCCCAACCGATGGCTTTCAAAATGCCGATTTCCTGCTTTTCTGAAGCACTGATTCCCGTTGCCTTATCCCAAGCCAGGATACAGAAAGATATCAGTGCAGCGATCGCAACCGCAAGCATCATCCCGCTGCGCCAATTAAACAGACTGTCGTAAGTGTGAAGAATTTCGTCGCGCGTGATTGGTCTTGTGTCAGGCAGTAAATATTTAATTTTTTTTGCCAGCGTTTTTATTTCCCGCTGGTTATATACCTCTACAATCAGGTCAGTGGCTATTCCCTGATCCATGGAGAAAAAATCTCTCAGGGCCGTTTCCTGCAATACCACCAGGTCATTGGTCAGCAGGTTGGACTCAGCCAGGAAGATACCGGTAATTTTGAAAGTGACACTCGTTTTTCCGCTATCTTCAAGTATCAGATTGTCACCTAGGGCAGGTCCAAACGCTTCAGTAATCCCCATCCCAATGGCACATTCTCCTGTATTTTCTGGTAAGTGCCCGTTTAATAATGTCAGTTTCTCTTGATGACTGTTGATGCCGATCAAAGTCAGATTTGCCTTGATCAGGGAGTCATAATAGTAACCCCAGACTCTGGGAGTGACCGATTTGACGCCAGGCAATTTACTGATCATGACGTCATAATCGGTGGGAATCAGCTCATGACGTCCGGCTGAAATACGTTGAACGGTCAGGGCCGGGGCTTCTGTTAAACTACCAGCGGCCTCCTTTTTTAATGCATGGGTTAAAAATAAGACTGAACCCAGGGTTGCAATTGTAAAGGCGTAAACAGCGATTAAAGAGAAGTTTTTGGCCTTTCGCCGCATCAGGCTGGAGAGGGTATATTCCAGTATCTTAAGCTGTCGCCGCATCAGTTCTGTCTTCCAATAGGGTGCTGGATTCGAATGCGACTGGAAAATCCGATAGGGTTAGGTGAAATAATTGATCCTGTGGGGAAATGCTCAAGCGATCCAGGAAAGTCCTGAAATGGTGCAAATAAATCTGCCTGAGAAGGATGTCGGGTGTAGCGCGCTTCACTGCAGAGTGAGAGATCGGTAATGCTTAGAGTTTTAACCAGTTGTTGCTTGCCCGATGCATCAGTGGCCTGGATGGAGCCAGAGATCAGTAACCCCGCAGTGAGTATTGATAAAAGAAAAATAAATGTTAGATAACCGATCCCACGTGTCATCAGTCGCCCGGTAAAATGTCAGGAGTTATTTCATTAAACCTCAGGATTTGTGTGCCGGAATGATCAAGCATGAATGTTTCAGCCAACTCTTTCTTCGCAACAGGAATCAGTTCTTTGCCCATTGGTCCATAAACATCACTGCCTAAAACAAAAAAGACTTCTTTTGCCGGCAATAGCTGAGTACTGTAATATTCAGTTACATAGATTTCGGCAATCTCGCCCCGGGTTCCTTTTTCTTCTCCCCTAGGGAGCTTAAAATAATAACGGAAAAGATCTTTGCAGCCGTCAAAAAAAATCTGACTGTTATCTTTAAGGACAATTGTTGTTACCCAGTCCGGATAGGGAGCAACAAACATCCCACAGACAGGGCAGCGGTCTTTTTTGCCAGGCATTTTCGGCTCAGCAGAGAAAACCGGGTTTGATGCAAAACTGACAAGAAAAACTGTCAGAAGAATTCTTTTAAGAAACAACGCTATCATGTCATCATTGTTTCTTCATTTTCATCTTCTTCATCGCTCTCATTTTACGTATCCGTTGCGTATCTGTGTACATGTCTTCATAACTTGCTTTCATGGCCTCTTCAAAGCTGGCTTTAGTTCCCCCATGGGCAGCAATAAAAGCATCAGCATCTGACTGCTGCGCAAAAGCCCACTTGGCTCTGGATGTCATAACTCCCCGTTGGTCTCCACCAAGGACCCAAATAGCTTTTTCAGCTATAACCAGTTCCCCTGATAGGTAATCTGCAACAAACAGATTCTTTGGCATGCGATCAATAGCATTGGCGAATTCAAGGGCCATGCAGTGAATACTGCAGGTGCCGACTTCCCCGCCATCTTCATATTCCACAAGCATTCGACTATGACCAAACTTGGTACGATCCATCCCGCAATAACTGCAAGAGACGTGATTCAACTGATCTTGATGTTGAACAGCCAGTGCAAGAGAGCCTGGCAAGCAGAGGAAGAGAGCAAATAGAATGGCAGATAGATTTTTCATATACACCTCTTTGCATGAAGAATGGCATTAATAGCGTAAATAATAAATTCACGGGTAAGATTTTCTTATCAATTTTATAGCATGGAAAAGATTCTTCAACAATGTTACAGCTGTTATTTAATTTTTTCATAGCCGTCACATGTTGAAAAATAACGTTGATATATTTTTTTACAAAAGTTCTTTTCTA
>JAZBPC010000206.1:0-3649 GCA_036351455.1 Desulfuromusa sp. | reverse complement strand
CCACCGTAAACCTCCAATAATTATGTTTAATAGCCACAGATAATCACGGATAAATCAAAACCCCCTGATTCTGCCTTTAACTTTCTTTGTGTTCTCCGTGGCTTTGTGTGAGACAGCTTTTGATTTTAACCTAAATCCTTAAACCTTTGGCCACAGATATACACGGATTAGCACGGATGAAGGTCAACACCATCTTTTTGATTATTGTTAAAGTCTTTTGCCCCTTAAATCCGAATTTATCTGCGTTCATCTGCGGCAAAGAAGCCGTTGACTTCGATCTAAACCTAAACCTTTGGCCACAGATATACACGGATTAGCACAGATGAAGATCAAAACCAATTTTCTTGCTTATTGTTGAAGTCTTTAGCCCTTAAATCCGACTTTATCTGCGTTCATCTGCGGCTAATCTTGTTTCGATCTAAGATTCATGGACTCTTCGATGCTTGATCGTTTGCTATCAACCAGAAGAGTTTGCCGTAAGCGATCGATTTGTGCCGAAATTTTCTTCAGTTGACCGTCAAATTGCCCAAACTGATTTTGCTGCTGATTAATCAGATATTCGAGAATGCTTCCCTGGCTGGCAAGGCGCTCAAGGATCGCCTCTTTCTCTGATCGATCGGCGTTAAGCTTTGCATAGTTTTCTTCTATACGGGCTAAACGGCTATCCGGACTCAGTGGATTTTTGGTCAGCTGCTGACGGGCGGATGGAGTTTCAAAACCTGTAATTTGTGCGGCTGGGGAGTCAAAAGAGAGTTCGGTTAAAGCGTCTTTTACCAGATCCATGTCAATTTCTCTGGTCTCTTCAACAAAAGCCGAAAGCAGAAGAAAATCACAGATCAGATTAATCAGACGGGGCACACCACCACTGAAGCGGAAGATTTCATCAACAACACCATCAAGAAAAGTGACACAATCACGGCTGCCAACAGTCGCAAGACGATGGTAGATGTACTCTTCTGACTCTTCACGATTGAGGGGGTTCAGGTGGCAACTGATGCTGATCCGTTGCCGCAATTGGCGTAAGGACGGTTTAGCAATGATTTGTTTGAGTTCCGGTTGCCCAACCAGAATAATCTGTACCATCTTAAAGTTATCAGCCTCAAGATTAGAGAGTAACCGAATCTCTTCCAATCCCTCTTCTGAGAGATTCTGCGCCTCATCAATAATAATGATCGGTTGCCGATTGGATGTGCATTCATCCAGTAAAAAATCATTCAGTTCGGTAATCAGCTGAACTTTATCCTTGCCCTGCGTCTCCAGACCAAAATCTCTGTTGATCATGGCAATCAGTTCATAGCCATCAACACGGGTATTAAAAATCATCGACAAGGTCACATCAGAACTGATTTTATTGATGATATCCCGAAGCAGTGTTGTTTTCCCCGAACCAACCTCCCCTGTCAGCAAGGTAAAACCGGCATTTTCCTGGACCCCATACTGTAAATAACTTAAAGCTTTACGATGTCCTTTACTCAAATAGAGAAATTGTGGGTTCGGTAGAAGATCAAAGGGTTTAGCACTTAATCCAAAAAACTCTGTATACATTATTGTTGGGCTCTTTCTTTAAGTCTATGAGAACAGTCCTACATGTTTTTCGCGACGCCATTAGAACCGGACTGTTGCACTCAGGGTGACAATGTTATTGACGTAATCGTTGACATCAATATCTGATTCATTCATACGATAACGATACCCTAGTGAGGCCAGGAAGCGACGGTATTCATAATCAAGCGAAGTTCCCAAGGTGAAACGGTTGACGTCTTCATCGGATCCCAAATCGTCAAACTGAGCACGCTCATACTCAGCGTCAAAATTGACTGTGACGGCCCGAGCCAAAGGCTTGGCAAAATCAAAACGGACACCATAAGCGCTATCTTCCCGATCAAGACGGACATAATCGGAATTGTTCCAGAAAAGTTCTGTCGATGCGGACATTGATTCTTTGGTATACGCTGCCCCAAAGACCGCTTCCTTGGTTTCGGTCAGCCCATCTTCAGCAGTCACTGTGAAGTCCTGTGAATAGGCTAAAGACAAAGTCACAGGTTCGGAAAGATGATAAGAAATATTGACCAACCAGTTGGTACTGTCCGTATCGAAACCTGAATCATACTCAATCTGACTGTAGCCACCTTCCACAGAAAGTGTTGTGCGCCCACCAAGCTGCTGAGTGATTCCCAGGGTATAGTCGATTCTATCAAACTCATCAGCGTCATCATCAGACATTTGCATCGCATAGGCATAACGGGCAAAAGCTTCAGAACTTGCTGAAAGCTGTTTTACCAGTGAAATACGCCCTTCATGAACCTCTGCATCATTCCCCCGTGGATCGACATAGTCAGTACGGTCATAAGTATAACCAAAAAGCAGAGAAAACGTCGGCACGAGTTGTAACCGATATTCAGGAGCAACTGTCGTATGGTAGACAGTCGACCTGTTTTCCGTATCGCTGAATGCAAAATCGTCACGTTGATCGATGGCCTCTCGACTGATCACCTCTGAAAGACGCAAAGTAAAAGGACGATTTCCAAAGAAAAGAGCTGTCGCATTGGCCTGCTGAACATCTTTAAAGTCATTCAGGTTTTCATCACTATTATCTTTATAAAGACGATAACGAAGAGAATAGTCGACTGTCGCCTCAACGGAACGGTTTCGATAATTCAAACTGATGCCCGGCTGTATTGTGGTAATCCAGTCTTCTTCCTCATTTGCAGGGGCCAAGTAAATATTATCGTTATATTCCTCCTCGACCGTCAAACGTGGATGAATTTCCATTTCCGCCCATGCACCTGTCACTGGGGACAGCAATACATAAAACCCAATGCCGACAAATATTTTTATTAATGATTTCATTATTCCATCCTCTTCTGAGTCACATAATGCTAACACGCTGATGAGACTATTTTGTAACAAGCAAAAAAGCTTTGACAGGATCGACAGGATAAAATCTGATAGTAAACCTGAACCCTTAAAGTTTTTCGCCGATCTCTGGTCTTTATCAGACTTTATCAGATCTTCATCCTGTCAAAAAAATAGCTATTTCAATCATAATAGTAGTATTCGTTAGAATTCTTCAAAAAAACATGGGCATCATTATAGACGACACCAAGAAGGTTATGATCTTTAAACTCTTCCAGAGTCTTGATAACATCGGTCTTACTCGCTTTCCCCTCTCTGACAACAAATAATGTTGCATCGAGAAAACCCGCCAGAACCCCGGCGTCGGCAAAAGGATGAGCCGGTGGAGTGTCAAAAATAACATAACGCTCGGGATAGCGTTGCTTAAGCTCACGAACAATATCCTTCATCCGATTCGATGCAAGCAAATCCAGAGGATCTCTGAGCGCTTCACCAGCAGGAAGAATAACCAACTTACCCAATCCAGTTTTGATTAATGCTTTTTCTATCGGCAAGTTATCACGCAGACAATTGACCAACCCAACTTCAGGGGTAATATCCAGATATCGGTGAACCGATGGGCGTCGCAAGTCGGTATCAACCAGCAAAACCGTATGATCCTGTTCTTTTGCCAGGGAGATAGCCAGATTCAGCGCTGTCATTGACTTGCCTTCTTCACTGGCAGTACTGGTGACCAGGATTGTATTTAAGAACTTTTCACCTTTTGTCAGAGCAATAACCGTTGAACGTAACT
>JAZBPC010000205.1:0-3008 GCA_036351455.1 Desulfuromusa sp. | reverse complement strand
TGCAGTGTGGGGTGTTGAACAGGTCAAAACATTTCAGTCCCACACATTCGTCCGGGGTTTTCCCAGCGACAGCTGCACCGGCTGGATTCATGAAGGTGATATTGAAGCCGGTGTCAATGGACATGATCGGTGTTGGAATGGTGTTGAGATTATTGATCTTCTCGTCGGCTTCCTGCTTTTTCTTCCGTTCCTCAGTGACGTCAACGATGTATTCAACTGCCCCCTTGATGTTGCCTTTGGCGTCCTTCAGAGGAGCCCCGGTATACTTGATCGGGATGATGACCCCTTCCGCAGGGCGGGCAATAGTTTCGTCATTAACTACGGAGTCGGTCTTCATTGCCCGTGAGCAGGCACATTTCTCGGTTTTGCAGTGTGGGGTGTTAAACAGGTCAAAACATTTCAGACCGATGCATTCGTCCGGGTGCTTCCCGCCCACACCAGCAGCAGCCGGATTGATATAGGTGATATTGAACAGGGTATCAATTTCAAAGATAGGAGTTGGAATAACATCCAGGTCGCCCTTAGCCTGCTCGTAATTGTTACGGGTCGCAACCTGTTCAGAAACATCCAGCAAGGTAATAACTGTGCTTTCAACTACCTTACCACTTAAGATAGGGGTAGCGGTGTAACGCAGATGAATGATTTCATCACCGTGACGGTGAATGACTTGGGTACTGACAGTCTTTTTTAATCGCGCAGCTTTTGTTACGGGACAATCTTTGGTGCCACTCACGTTGGTTTCGCAAGCCTCCTCATGTGACATCTTGCCGATAACCTTTTTTTCATTGAGGCCAAACGTATCCAGAAACAAGGCGTTGGCCAAGACGATAACCCCATCAGCGTTAATAACTGCCGCAGCAGTGTCGTAATTGTTGAGATAAGAAAAACAGGACAGATCAACACTACTACTTTCAGTACTCATGCTAGGACCCTTTCGTTAGAAAAATGGAGATTTAATTTATATTCACTGAAAACTCTTAACTTCATCGATTTAAGTCATCAATTTTCAACTAAAGAAACTTCGATTTCACCTGCAGGAGCTTCGATATCACGGATCAGTTGTTCGACGTCATAAATGAGCAGGGTTTTTTCTTCGCCTGAAGAGGTTTTAAATCTGTACCCTTCTCGGACGTGGTTGGCCGTCTTCCCTTTAGCATCGTGAGTGAGCTGGGGAATCCGTTCAATATTCATTCGCTCAGGTTTTACAATTTCAATGATTTCGTCGACCATGATACCAATGCTTTTCCCTCGCAAATTCAGGATTATAATTTTGGCCTGATTGACATCGACATGGTTTTTCATGTCGTAATACTTGCGAAGATTGATAATGGGGATAGCGCTGTTTCTTAAATTGAGAAGGCCTTCCTGGTAGGACTGCTGTCCAGGCAAGGACACAATATTTTTAGAATAATTAATAATTTCGCGGAACAATGTGATGTCAAAGGCATAATTATCACCGAGTCTGAAGGAGATCAGGACTTTGTCTGCAATATTGTTGATACTGCCATCTTTCCGGTGTTTGGTTTCATAATCAGATTCGACCTCTTCAGAGTGCAGGTCCAGATTGCCCTGTAGCTGTAGAATCAGTTTGTTGTCAAACAGATGTTCGGTATTGAGCTTGATAATGTCACGCCCATTTTCCAGAGCTACGATGCCAGAAATATGATTCTGATCTTTTTCCAGGACCGGGACGGAGAGTAACCGGTCCTCCTCATACTGGACGACCTCTTTGATTGAATCGACCAGGATCCCACAGCTTAGATCACTGTGAAGAATAATGATTCGTGACTCTGGAGTCATTTCTTCTGCCGGGAAATGAAAATAATCTCGCAGATCAACGATATTGATCAGCTTGCCACGTAGGTCAATGACCCCTTTGATTGAGGGGTGGACAAGGATTTTGCGTTTGATTGCCGGAGGTTTCATAATCTCCCTGATGGCATCGACAGCAATGGCATATTCCTGACCGTTAAGCATGAAGGTGATATCCTGCTTGCGTGGGCGGAAAAATTTTTCCGATTGCGCATTTTCATTGTTTATTCGTGGGAGATTGTATTTTTTGAACAGGCGCTCAAGGTCCAGGAGTTGAACAATACGCTGGCCACCGTCAAGAGAAATCACCCCTTGGTTACATAACTCAGGATCTTCCTCGACAGTTTCTATGGGGCTAATTTCACTTTGCTTGACCCGTATAACTTCGCTGATTTCATCAAACAGAAGCCCGAAAAGACCGCCACTGAACTGGACAATGGCTATAGGGTTTTCTTTTGAACGTGGGACAGGATTGAGGTGAAGCCGGGAACGGAGATTGATGATCGGGATAATGGCTCCACGCAGGTTAATCAAGCCGTCCAGCGCATCCATTGAGCAAGGCATCCGGGTGAATTCATTGCCGTGGAGAATGGTCTCACGAACATGTTCAACCTTGATACCAAATTCCTGATGATCGAGTAGAAAAAAAGCGTATGATTCTTCTTGGCTACTCAAATTTGTCTTGATCGGTTTGGCTTCTATTGACATTGCCCGTCCTTGCTAGAGGAGATGAAGACTTAAAATATTAAACGATCCCAGTTGAATTCTGAGTTCATGCTATTGCTTCCCGCATTTGATTTGTATAAACAGACTTTATCAAGTACAGCAAGATTGGTGCCTACTAATCCACATCCTGTAAAGTGTTGATATTTAAGCTGTAATATTTCAAAGTTTAAATTTGAATAGCAATTGACCCTATCAACTAATGTTGTAGCCAGAGTGTGGATAATTACTTAAGTAGCCGTCTTTAAAGATAAAAAAAGGATTTAACTAAAGTTGTAGCTACAACTAAAATTAAATCCTTTTTATCTTTGGTGACGACCCAATATATGAGGTTGAGTCTTACATTCGAGCCGTTATTGACTGATTCTTCTAAGAAGTGTTGTCTTTCTTGTTTGAGAATAGCTGTTTCTTGGGAAACGAAGCAGCTGGATGGATACAGTGATTATTTTTTATGACAACCGCTGCATTTAAGA
>JAZBPC010000204.1:0-11073 GCA_036351455.1 Desulfuromusa sp. | reverse complement strand
GTAGCATGGTGAGAGAACCATTCAGCGGGGTTCTTATTTCGTGGCTCATGTTGGCCAGAAATTCGGATTTCACTTTGCTGGCTGCCTCAGCCCGGTCTTTCATTTCAATCAACTGGGCTTCTGTCCGCTTTCTATCCGTTATGTCCCTGGCGATGCCAAGAACCCCAATGAGCCTTCCGTCACGGTCGAGCATTGGGGTTTTGATGGTTTCAAAGAGACCTCGATAGCCGTTGATTGCGAAGGTAAGCCACTCTTCGTTGATGCATGGTTTGCCGGACTCCATTGCCTTGAGGTCGTGGGCCCTAAAAAAGTCCGCCAATTCTTCAGAAACAAAATCGTAGTCTGTTTTACCTGCGATTTCTGATTCTTTTGCACCGAAAAAATTCTCGAATGTGGAATTGCAATTGAGATAGATGCCGTCTGGATCCTTCAGCCAGATCAAGTCGGGAATACTGTGAAGCAGTGAGTGGAGATAATCCGCTGACCAAGAGGTTTTTTCTGTATTGACAGTTTGTTTCACATCCTTGGTCAACTTTGATGTCCTTATCTCATCCTCAAGATCAACAATTCGTTTCCGAAGAGCCTCCAACTCACTGGCCTGCGGTCTATCAGTTGTTTCATTTTTCGCCATGTACACCTCACAACGTTATAAATAAATCCTATTGAATTTCAAAACAAAATGGAAGCAATAAATGGTTCAACTTTTTGGGACAGTTATGTTCTAGAGTTTAGGTGTATCCTGGTAGCACCAAGCAATTGCAAACGGAGTATGGCGAGGATACTTCCTGACCAGATGTTGTGGAAGGCCTTTAGGAGAACCGAAAACCAAACGATTCACCTAGGGTTCTCGGCGAACAGTAGCAGTTTAAACTTTAAACGTTAGAAGAATGCTTAGACCTTCGATGCGGCAGTATTAATTTACAATGAGGATATTTGAAAAAAGAATGGCAGATCTCGATTGCATTTCAAAATCTGCCTGATAAACATCGTACTATATTACAGTATCTTTACGGAATCATTCAAACCAAGCCTTTGTCCGCTTGCAGAGCCCGACTAGCATCAACATAACAGGGACTTCAATAAGCACACCAACAACAGTCGCAAGGGCGGCTCCTGAAGATAGCCCGAAAAGCATAACTGCGGTAGCGATAGCCACTTCGAAGTGGTTGGAAGCACCAATCATTGCTGCAGGTGCAGCATCTTCGTATTTGAGTTTAAATATTTTTGCTGCGCCATAGCCCAATCCGAAAATGAAAACTGTTTGAAGAAAAAGCGGGATGGAAATCCACAAAATGGTCAGCGGATTGGCTAGAATGGTTTCACCTTTGAAACTGAACAGCAGAATCAGCGTCAGCAATAATGCACTGATAGTAACTGGCGTAAGTACCTGCAGAAATTTTTCCTTAAACCATGTCTCACCCTTACTTGCGATAATCCATTTGCGCGAAAAATATCCGGCAACCAGCGGCAGCGCCACATAGATAGCAACCGAAAGCAATAAAGCCTGCCATGGAATTGGAAGTTTACCGATACCCAGCAGGAATCCACCCAGAACGCCATAGAGAATCAGCATAGTAAGAGAATTTATAGCAACCATCACCAAGGTGAGACCATCGTTGCCACGAGCCAGATATCCCCAAACCAGCACCATGGCGGTACAGGGAGCTATGCCTAGCAATATACATCCCGCAAAATAGCTACGCCAAAGCGGAATCTGCAGCATTTTTACCCCTTCATGGAGGACTACGGTTCCCGCGCCATGTTGGGCTCCAATCGGCAAGTCGAGGCCGAAAGGCATTTTGACAAAATCAATTGCATCTGCACCAATAAAACCCTTCAAAAGAATACCAAGGAAAAAGTATGCTATCGCATACATAGTGAAGGGTTTAACGCACCAGTTTATGAAAAGCGTCAGTAGTACTGGTTTACCGCTTTTTCCGGCCTGTATAACACTGCCAAAGTCAATCTTTACCATGATCGGATACATCATAAAAAAGAGACAGACAGCAATCGGAATTGAAACGACAGGAGCCCCATTGACATGAATTGCCATTCCGTCCAGGGTCTTGGCCAGATTCGGGGCAATTTTTCCCACCAGGATTCCTATGACAATGCACAAACCAACCCAAACGGTGAGATATCGCTCAAATACGCTTGTCATTTGACGGTCATTAGTGGGCTCAATTTGACTGTTCATAGCGCAATAATCTCCTGTTATTTATATGCAGTGATTGCTGCCGACCGCACATGATTTTCAACACCACTTCCGGGAAACCAGTCGCGGATGAACTGATCGCTATGCATTTGCACATCAACAAATATCTCCACAAATCCGACTTGTTTAAGCGTTTGTTCTATTTCCGCCACCACAAGAGTCATTGGTTTTTGCTATTTCAGCATAACGAGTCCGTACTTGTTCCCGTACAAAATCGCTCTCCTTGTTTTCCATTTTCTTTCTCCTTTCTTAGTTCAATGATTCCGGCAAGGTTTCAACAAAAGCTTTAATTTCGTCTCTTACCTTGCGATAACAGGCTAGTTGTTCCTCTTCGGAGGCTCCTTTTTCTGCAAGTTCTTTGGCCATTTCCGGTGGATCATTAAAACCAACGTGAACCACTTTGCAGTTTCCCGGGAAGAAAGGACAGGTTTCGTGAGCATTACTGCAAACGGTAACCACGACATCCAGTCTGATATTTATGAACTCGTCAATGTGTTTCGAGATGTGGCCGGAAATATCCACACCAGCTTCCGCCATTACTTTCACAGCGTTCGGATTAAGGCCGTGGATTTCGACACCTGCGGAAGAGGCTTTGATAAAGTCGTTCTTGAGGTGTTTTGCCCAGCCTTCAGCCATCTGACTGCGGCAGGAGTTTCCGGTACACAAAAACAGCACATTTATCTTTTCACCCATATTTCAATTTTTTTCCTTCTCTTCTAATTAGTGGTGTAACAGGTGTCGCCTCGTTGTCTCCGGCTAATATCTTCCGGATCACAGGCCAAAATCTCTGCCAGCGTTTTTGCATCACGTTCAATGACAAGGTCGTTGGTAAGCTGTTTTTCGATCCAGCTCACAAGTCCAGCAAACTCAACCTGTTCAGGGCGCATACGATAATAAACCCAGCGACCGTCTTTCCTACTGGTGATGAGACCGGATGCAAGCAACACGCCCATGTGCCGGGAGACGGTAGCGCCCGTCACCTGCATCAACTCAATGAGCTGGCAGGCACAAAGTTCTTGGTTTTTCATAAGTACTGCTAAAATCCGGAGCCGGTTCCGATCTGACAATGCCTTGAATAATGCTGTTAAATCGTCCATAAGTCACCTGCTTTGCATTTGCATAGTTAGCCATGTGACTAAATCTTATAAGTTGAAAGATGTCAATGGTCAATCATTAATCATGTGCCAAGAAATAATTTTTAAGGTTTTTTCCTGTTGTTCACCCATTTCCATATTTCCCAAACTGGCATCTTGAGAATGCGAGTTGACCCAATCACAAAAAAATCAATATGATTATTTATTAATCACAAGTGCACAAGGGAGTAATCACTATGGCTCAAACAAAAACAAAAGTATTAACCGCGCACGTTCCTCTACCTCTTGCTGAAAAGGTCGATCAAATGGCCGCTCGACTTGAACGGTCGCGCGGATGGATAATGAACAGGCACTCTCGGCTTGGATTGATCAAGAAGAAGAACGTGATTGATTAACCCGAGAGGCGCTTGCTGATGTAGACGCAGGCTTTGTCATCGACCATCAGGCAGTACAGGCATGGGCCAATAGCCTCAGCACTGACGATCCTTTGCCTGTGCCGCGCTAATGGAACTGAAATGGACCAGTAAGGCACTCTCAGATTTGGCACGACTATATGACCGGTATAAATTCCACCGCTCACCTTATCGTTCAATAGATGTTTTATTTACCGCATTATCTCGATGAGGTAAGCCAATGACCTACAGATTTCACCTCCAGAAGAGGTACTGGCTTTTCTGCTTTCCCTGACCAAAGATCATAAACAGGCGACCAAAAGAAACCGTTACTCAGTACTCGCATCTTTCTACAATTTCTTTATTAACACAGGATTGCCAGATCTTAACAATCCCTGTAATACACCAGTTATAAGGAAAATATTCAGGCGTCCTCAAGCTATTCAATGACAATCTCTCCTAGACGCCTGCGGTTCTTGCCCAGATCCGAGTATCCCAGTCGGGAGGCGGAGCGAACCTGAATCAGTTGCTGCTCAGCATCCAGCAGAAATTCTCCGTCATCGACAAACAGGACAGTATGGAACTCAACCGCAGGTAGCCTGGGCGTTCTCCAGTAATGGTGGTATCTTCTCGACCATCAAGTATTTGCCTTAAGCGGACAAAGGCAATTTCAGATGGATCTTTGAAAAGCAGCGGCGCTATACGATGTGCCTCGTCCTCAGCCTGACTCGACACACAATTTGGTGGAACGGGGCATGCTGTCAGTCGGCCGCCCGATACTCCAAGATGGACTGGGCCTTATCCGGCGCAAGCCGTGAGGATTGTGATGAAGATGCTCATAAATATGATCCTTCGCAGATGATGTATCATTGTCTACCGTCCATTACTCATGGTATTCATCAATCGTATAACCGCCAGCTCCTTGGCTTTTGCTTCAATATCGACCGTCATGACACGCTCCCGCCAACAGGCGGGTATATCATCCGGGTTTATATAATCAGCATGCGGCTTTGGATTACCTTCCCCCCAACCAACCTTTGGTGACGACAGGTGGCAATATTGCTCTCTCCCCTGGCGCTGCCAGGTTGCCGCGGCCAACTGAGTGGCCTCCTCGACTGACAAGCCATCGGGTTTGCAGCGATGGTGATGAACATCATAGACCAGCGGAATGGCCAGTTTGTCACATATCGGCAGAAGATCATATACAGTATAGCTTACATCATCATTTTCCAGGGTCAAACGGCTGCGCACATTCTCCGGCAAATCGGCAAAAACTTGGCTAAAACGCTGCAGAGCTGATAATTTATCGCCATAGACCCCGCCGGCGTGCAGATTGATGACACCCGCCCCAACTGCTTCTGCCAACCATGCCTGATACTCCAACTCCCGGATGGAATTGGCAACAACCTGGGGATGAGGCGATGAGAGGACAACAAACTGATCGGGATGAAAGCTGAGACGGATATCATGCAGGTGGGCAAAAGATCGAACGACGCCAAGCAGGTTGCCAATTGCCTCCCCGTCGGGGAGATCATTAAGACTGTAACCAACCTCGGGATGGGTCATCCGTGGAAACAGCGGCGAAATAATGCGAAATGCCCCGATACCAAGGCGATGGACGGTTTGCACTGCCTGTACGAGACTTTGGCTATTGTCGTAGCAGAGTCCGGACAATTTTTTCAGCTGTTCACCGCGCGACATAGTGGAAAGTACCCTGGCAGTGGTTGTCCGAAAGGCAATTTTCTCATCTTTAAACTGACAACACAGACCAAAGCGCATGGGGTCCCTTTCCTCACAAGTCATGTTATCATGCGTGATTGCAGATGTAACAGATTCTGATATCATAAGTCGGATTGTTTTTTCCACTAGTATTCTGTTCGGTTTGTCCCAGAGTGCTTGAATGTTAACCGAAAATCGATCCAAATTCATGACAATAAACACTCGTCCACCCTTCGCCTATGGGGTGCGCTTGTTTGGTGAAATGCACAACGACGTTGTTCAACCTGCCGACCCGTTTGAATTTGTGGCACTCCCCCCGCGGCAGGTTCACAACTTTCTGACGCGCAAAACTCTCACCAACCTGAAAAGTGGGTCAAAGCTCGACAACTGCAAGGTCAAGCGGCGAGGAGTGGCATAGCGAGGGGAAAGGCCAGGGTTATCGCTCTTGGAGGAGAGTTCAAAGATTTCAAGAAAGGTGAAGTTCTGGTTATCGACTCGATTGACCCAACCATGACATTTCTGGCCCCTTTGGCCGCCGGGAGAATCGAGAGACGAGGCGGAATGCTGATACATCAAGTTTTCATAGTGAATTCAAAAGGTGAGGACTACTCCTGCTATGATTGGCAAGTGCCGGTTTTAAGCCACCTTCAAAGATATTGCAGTCTTTCCAGGTATCGGGAATTTCTTCACAGGCTGACAATTTCTGTAGTCAATTGACATGTATCGTGATTAACTTCTGCGTATGCACAACATAACCCTCTGTTACTCTACTCATCGTCCGGAAACACTGGCGCTTACAGCCAGGATCATGAAGCATCATGATGTCATTCTTCTTGAAGAGCCGCTTCACCCTGATTTCCACAAGGCACTTGATGGTGCTGTCAAGCTCGAAGACCATTTACTCGAACTCGATATAGATTATCCGGCGTTTGCCCTGGGCCAATACCGACTGCTCCAGCAATTCTTCAAGGCCGGAAAAGAGATAGTGCAGGTTGAACCATATTTTGATCATTTACTGTGGATTCAATATTTTTTTGCTGACGGTCATCGACCGGATGAAATCCCCCCCAACACGCCTGCCCATGCTGTGTATTGTGCCGAACGTGAGGCGACAAAAAATCTGATAGAGTATTATACTGAAGTCCGTGGCGATGATTTCCCAAAAATACTGGCCGCCATGAACTCCTTTGCCATGGCTGATGCCAGGCGATTCATTCTTCGGGACTCTTTGCGGGCAAAGCGCATTGTCGAAGTATTGGTTCCCGGAAAGGACATTTATATCGAGGCTGGTTCAATCCATCTTTTACTGAAAAGATTGCTCATCAAAAGTCTCCCGAAAGGATGGCGCCTTCGAATACATGACATTGACTTGGAGGCCATAAAAATGCTTAACCTCCACGGCAACCTTTTTAGTCCTGGCGATGAACTGACACTGGACTATATTCTTGGCCGCCATGTCAGCCAACAACAATGGCAATTATGCTGTGCCCAGGCACTGATATATTCCAAGATTATCATTAAAGAAGAGATATCGGGTGGCGATGGTGAATTTCCTCACGCCCGCAATGAGATTGAGTCGATAGCTGCAGTGAAAAAGCTTTCTATTGAAAAATGCAAAAACTTTTTCCAACGAATCAGGACACTTAAATCCGATGAAGCTGCTGATATGATACAAAGATATTTGAAAATAGCAAGAGAGTGCGCCGGAGATGCTACGCTTTGAAAACAACAGGATATCGATCTGCAGGGCCATGGCTGCACCGCCGGAGACCGTCTGGGATATCCTGACTGATACCCAGTTCTGGCCAATATGGGGGCCTTCTGTTTTTGATGTCGATTGCCAAGATCGGCATATCCGACTGGGCAGCAAGGGTAGGGTACAAACACTGTTTTCTTTCTGGCTGCCCTTCACGGTTTCTGAATTCAGGGACCTGGATTCCTGGAGATGGCGTATCGGTTCTTATAGCGCAACGGGGCATAAAATCATATGGACTGGAGATACGTCATCGACGCTCTGCTTTGATATGCCATGGTGGGCGGCAGCCTACCTCCCTGTCTGCTGGCTGGCGTTGGTACGCATAGGAAAAATTGCTTCCCGGCATTGATTGTATTTTTGCAGAGGACAATTTGCCCTATTAAAGATACAATTCTACTTTTACAATGGAAAAAACAGTCAAAAAGGAGCGTAGCATGGTGAAACGGATTGTGATCTATGGCGGCTCAGGCGGGATCGGCTCGACAACCGCCAGGCTTTTAGGGGCAAGTGGACACGACCTCCACCTCGTTGGCAGGAACAAGGCAAAGCTTGCTCCACTCGCAGCTGAACTGGATGCCGGCTTCACCGTCGGAGATGTCTGCGAAGAAACCCTTTTCTCCAGGGTAACTGAAGATTTCGCCGCTCCCTGGGATGGACTTGTTTATAGCGTCGGAACCATTACCCTCGGCAGTATTCGACGACTTACCAGGGCTGATTTTCTTCAGGATTTTCAAGTAAATGCCCTGGGCGCGGCACTTGCTATACAAGGTGGGTTGTCTGCTTTAAAAAAAAGTGCTGGTTGCCCCTCGGTGGTTCTCTTTTCTAGTGTTGCGGTTCTCCAGGGTTTCACTTTCCATAGCTCCATAGGGATGGCAAAGGGTGCTGTGAGCGGCTTGACATTGTCCCTTGCCGCAGAGCTGGCACCCAAAATTCGGATCAATGCCGTTGCCCCCTCTTTAACGAAGACCCCGCTGGCTGAGTCGATTTTGGCCAATGAACAAGTTGCCTCGGCGCTGACAGAGCTTCACCCCTTAAAGAAACTTGGCACCAGTACAGATATTGCCAATCTTGTCGTTTACCTGCTTTCTGACCAGGCAGGTTGGATTACTGGACAAATCATCAACATCGACGGGGGGCGCTCGACTCTCAGACCAAACGGCTAGAACGGGTGTGAAATTCCATATGACAGAAACCATGCACAAAACCTGAACTCTGCCTAATGATTCCGTTCGTTTCTTTTTGCAAACAGGGGGAAACCTTATGGACGTAGTTTTCTGTCTCGTCTGCAGTTATGCCTTCACTATAATGTTTCATTTCATTTTTTCCACCTCTGACAATCGGTCTCGGGGTGATTCTCGCCTATCTCGAGACCAGCTTTTATCTGGCGAAAAAATCTTTGTCCTTTTCATGAGCCTGGCCTCATTTGAAGGCCACTATACCACCGGCCGCGCCGACCTCAATGTGATTGGCTGGCCCAATGAACAGGGAGAGCGCATCGATTATGATGTAAGCATTCCTGGCAGCCGATGGTCTGTACCAGTATGACGAAACTCTGGGCCTGCGAATAAGCAAGTCCTTCAGTCAGGCAGTCAGTGTCGATGAGGCGAAAACTTTCCTCGTACTCTTTACTGTCCTCTATGCGGGTGTGGCTGAAGTCTGGCTCATAGTTCTCGACAGAAAAATACGCGCAGGCCCGGAACCTCTGTCCGCAGCATCCGGCTCTGGAGCTCCAGGTATCCCCCAGGCTGCATGCCCGCTTACAAAGAAAAGACAATGACCAAGGAGGTGCATCTTGAGCTCTGAACTTCTGTGCCTTTTGCTTGCTCTTTGTGCTATTTCTCTTCGCCTTGATCTTTCGCGCCGTGTCCCTGGAGTTTCGCTCGAAGCAAAAAGCTCCCTCTGGCGCAACTTCTGGGATATCCTGTTTTTTATCGGATCTACTCTTGCCGCCTTTTTTTCGGGGTTGCGTTGGGAGTAGTCATGCAGGGTCTGGAGCTTTCTGTAACGGGCGACTATCAGGGCACCAGCCTCGATATGTTGTCCGACGTTAGCATCAGTGTAGGTTTTTTTACCGTTGCCCTGCTTGCCATGCACGGCACCATCCAACTCTACTTCAAGACCGAGGGTAACTTGCAGGAACGACTAGTCGTCTGATCTTTTTCTCCACCCAGCCTTTAATAGCTGTCTTTTAAATTCTTACAAATCATTCAGATTGCTTCAGTGTGTCTCTTTGCAGAAAAATATCCCATAACTTCTTCATTGTTTCTGGAGTGTGACCCCCGGAGGTTGTTATGACGCGATTGTGTGATAGAATATCACCCAAAATGCTTTGAGCTTCAACATAGCTATCTTCGGTTCCGTAACCAAGATATATTGCAGGTTTCTGCCTCGGATTCTCGGGGTATTGTTTAAGCCAATGCCAAATCATTCGTTGCCAATCATCATCAGGATTGTATTCACCCGGCTCCCATTGGCGAACGCCTCCTTTCGATTCGATTTCACTTATAATCTTGTCGTACCCCAGAAAAGGAGAAATAACATAGACACCCTGCACATCCTCAGGATAGAAACGGCAGTACATCAAAGCACCCAACCCCCCCATGGAAGCGCCAACAAGCCAAATTTTTTCATAACCTTTGGCTTTGGCAGGATTAATAATATCAGCTTTGAGGCGCTCAACCAGGGTTTCTCCAAAATAATAACCAAAATGCGCATTCGGAGCGACCATGTCATAGGGTAACTTGGAGTCTTTGATGGCATCAACGAATCCTTTTTCCGCAAAATCTTCGTGACTTCCTCCCCGACCACGCAGAAAAACTATCAAGTTTCGTTGGGATCTTGAGTCTTCAATATCATAATAGAGCGACTTAAGGGGAGCGTTGGTGGAACAGCCAGAGATGGTTAAAATTACCAGAATGAAAGAAAAAGTCAGGAAAGATTTCATGCAATTTCCTTTAAGTTAAGGTGTATAGGCGCACAACTGAATCGCTGCGCGGACTGGTGGTAGACCATAGCAGTGTTTATTTGCTTAACCATCTCTCCTTTGTAAAAAAAACATCATCTGAGCCATATGGCTGAAAGTGATAGCCATTGGGACTCTTCCTGAGGTAGACTATACCTACGTCTTCGGAATATTCAAAAAAGTCCGAGGAAATTCTCCAATTATGCTATCATTTTTTGGTTGGGAGGAAAGGGGACGTTGAAACTCACGGTCGTAAGAAAGGTCACGTACGTCGGACGCAGGTAATGTACAAGAGCATTCAATAGCCGTATTTGCTGTTGGTGCGTCCTTTTTTCGCCATTCCCTCTGTTTCCTCGTTATCCACATTAAATCATTTCATTATCCAGATAATCCACCAGATTAATACCAATTAAGAGAAGCTGGTACAGTTTTTACGTTTTAACAATAATTACGAAAAATTATACTAAGACCTGGCCGTTCAGCAAATGCCGCTGTTTAGCGGAAGATTGACTCATTTCGTCGGGCGTAACAATTGATCTAATACTACACTATATCGTGACTTTTAACGTAAAGCTGAGGGGCACGACGTTAGGAGCGTCCCTCTCAAGCGCATTGTTTAGCTGTTTCCTGATGCTCTTCAAGGATAAAAAGGTGAGGGAGGCTAAGCCTCGACCCGTCTGATCGCAGGTAATCGGTTCACAGCATCTGTTTACAGGTTCGAAGGTTTTCTAAAAACACGCCACTTGGCAATATCAATTCTCCGCATAATCAATTGCAGCATTAACAAGTCAGCCTTTCAGGGCCTCGCGCAGCTTACCTCCCAGGTCTTTCATTGAGAACGGTTTCTGGCTAAAGTGCACGCCTTCGTCCAGCACACCGTGGTGGGCGATGACGTTGGCGGTGTAGCCGGACATGAACAGCCGCTTGAGGACAGG
>JAZBPC010000203.1:0-11021 GCA_036351455.1 Desulfuromusa sp. | reverse complement strand
ATTGGAAAAAGGCTGAAAGTAAGCAATAAACCACTTGGCTTTGTACTTTCGCCGCATCAGTTCTTTGGCGTTCTCGATCTGAGTGGTGATCGCTTTACTGCGTTCAATACCGACCGCACCTGAGCCCCCAGGGTCGCAAAAAATACAGCCGTGGGCATCACGCCCGCCGTTACGGTTCGGGCAGCCGAAGCCTGCATCGATGGAAATCTTATGGACTCTTCCACCAAAGTGTTGCTTCAAGTAAGTTGAATACAGATGAAATGCTTTTTTTCCCATGGTCGGGACTATGCCAGTTGACGAAGGACAGGGCAAGTGACTTATTCAAGAAGAATAATTCAACAATGTAAAACTTATAAAAAGTCAGGACTCCTCTAGCCAATTCAGGTTATAGTGAGAACTTTAGTTCAGGACCATTTATCTATTAGTGATGAAATAAGTAATAACCTGCTTAAGATAAGGAAACCCAATGGCAGCTCTTGCCACAAAGACTGAAGATATAAAGCCTCTTAAAGTTTGCATCCTCTGGCATATGCACCAACCCGATTATCGTGACCCGATAAGTGGGCAAACCTTACTCCCCTGGACCTGGCTGCATGGGGTAAAAGATTATAGTGAAATGCTGGAAACCATTGTAGAAACTGATGCACGGGTCACCATCAATCTGGTTCCCTCTCTGCTTGAACAGCTGGAACGTTATACTCAGGGGGAGGATCATGACCGCTGGTTGCAGATAATCTCCCGCAAGCCCGAAGAGCTATCTGATGCAGAGCGTCAGTTTATGGTTGAACAATTTTTTTCGGTAAACGAAGAAACGCAGATTCTTGCTCATACCCGTTATCATGAGCTCTTTCGCCAACGTGGTAAAGGAGCACGGCCCGATGCTCTGAACTTTAATCAACAGGATCTCCTTGATTTACAGGTTTGGTTTCTTTTGGCATGGACAGGTTATCATTTGCGCAAAAGATCGCCCCTGATTGCCAAACTTTTGCGGCAGGGAACTCATTTCCGAGAAGACCAGAAACAACAATTATTGAGTTGCTGCCACGAAGAGGTCAAACGGACACTCCAGTTTCATCGTCAACTGGAAGAAAGTGGCCAGATAGAAATTTCGGTGACCCCTTATGCCCATCCAATTTTACCCCTCCTCTGTGATCTGCATACAGCGCAGGAACCAAGCCCCGGTCTCCCCTTACCAGCTGCTGAATTTCGATATCCTGAGGATGCCCGTTTGCAGGTTCGTGAAGGGTTAAAAACTGCCGAACGAGTTTTTGGTCAGCGACAACGCGGAATGTGGCCAGCTGAAGGTGGTGTAAGTGAGGCCGCAGTTACAATACTTGCCGAAGAAGGAGCCCTTTGGGCAGCAACGGATGAAGACATTCTGGCTCGTAGCCTCGATGGCGGCCTTGCTGATCGCAGTAAACTTTATCAGCCTTACGAATACAGCGGACTCCCTTTACTGTTCCGTGATCGTGAACTCTCTGATCGAATTGGCTTCCTTTACGCGGGCTGGGAGAGCAAGGAAGCCGTCAATGATCTATCGGAACGGCTGCAGGCAATTTCCAGATTGGCTCCAGGGGGAACCGTTGCCATCATTTTAGATGGTGAAAACTGCTGGGAACGTTATCCGGAGAATGGTTATCCTTTTTTGCGTGATTTCTATCAGATGTTGAACCAGACTCCTGAATTGGAGATGACGACAATCAAAGAGGCTCTGACACGAAGTAAACCAGGGACTCTGGACAAGCTGGCAGCAGGATCATGGATCCGCTCAGATTTTACCACCTGGATAGGGCATCCTGAAGAAAATCTCGCCTGGGAACTCCTGCACCAGGCTCATCAGGATACCGTAACGGATGAAATTCACTACGCACTCGATCACCCGGACGAACCGCTAACCGACCTGGTTCGTGAACTCCTTCGCGCAGAAGGGAGCGATTGGTTCTGGTGGTACGGCGATGAGCATGCTACAGCTCAGGCTGACATTTTTGATCAGCTGTTTCGCCGGCATCTCGAAGGATTGTATCATCTGCAAGGCCTTTCTGCCCCGACACTTATCCTTAACGCCATTAAACCTGTGGCTGAAAAGGTTGCGGGGTTTGAGCCAACGGCTTGTTTCTCCCCCGACATTGATGGCCTTATCGGGGATTATTTTGAGTGGTTGGCCGCAGGCTGCATTGAATTATCTGCCGGTGGTGCAATGTATGCGAGTCGTGAAAGCTTGAAGAAACTCCACTATGGCTATGACTTTGAAAATCTCTATTTTCGTGTTGACCAAGCGGAGATGATCAGACGCCTCACAGGCCAGAAAGGTATCTTTGAGATCCGGCTGA
Organism: Desulfuromusa sp.; assembly: GCA_036351455.1. Classification (GTDB taxonomy): domain Bacteria; phylum Desulfobacterota; class Desulfuromonadia; order Desulfuromonadales; family Geopsychrobacteraceae; genus Desulfuromusa. The sequence goes on along the minus strand of JAZBPC010000203.1, from coordinate 8,691 downwards.
TGGTTAAGGAGCTTTACCATGCCCGCTATAATCTCAGTGGCAAAACCCTTGAAATTTCTCATGATGGAGAAATTGTGGCATCAGGATCTGCGGCCAATGATCAGGTTCTGGAAATAGCGGTTCCCCTTGCCCCCCTGCAACTTACCCCCGGAGACATGGTTGGCTTGAGTTGCCATGTTTACAAAGATAAACGTGAGAACGGACGTTGGCCTACAGAAGGAAGTGCCAGTTTCTGCTACCGTGGAGCTGTACTGGAAGAAGAAAACTGGCTGGTTTAATTATGAACCATTGTTTTTTACTATTTTTTAGAAAAGATCGCACCATGAAAGGATAAAATCATTGTCAGAACTACGTTGGGATCCATTAAAAGATAACTGGACAATCATGTCTCTGGGACAAGGTCGACGACCTCAGGATTTCTGGCAGCAGCATGAGCTTCCCTCAGACAGTTTCTGCCCTTTTTGTCCTGGAAATGAAAGTAAAACACCTGCAGAAATTTATGCTCACCGACCGGGTGGTAATCCTCCGAATAACCCAGGATGGAAAGTCAGAGTGATTCCAAATAAAGTTCCAGCGCTCGGAATAGAAGGAGAGCTTGATAATCGGGCAGAGGGCCTTTACGATCGGATGAATGGGATCGGTGCCCACGAGCTTATTATTGAAACACCGGATCATAAAACACAGCTGGCAGATTTAACTATTGAACAAATTACCGAAGTTCTGAAAGCTTATCGGGCGCGGATGCTGGATTTGCGAAATGATAGTCGTTTTCGCTATATTTTTATTTTTAAAAACTGCCGGATTGGAACGGCCTCCAATATTCGCCATTCCCATTCTCAGCTCATTGCCGTTCCACTTATACCCCCGTTGGTGGCAACAGAGCTGAATTCTTGCCGCGATCACTTTCAGCGCAAAGAACGTTGTCTGGTCTGCGACTTGATCAGACAAGAGCGGGAAGAAAAAGAGCGCGTCGTCAGTGATGATGGAAATTTTCTTGTTTACGCCCCTTATGCTTCACGCTTCCCTTTTGAATTGATGATTACCCCGATTGAGCATAAGCATGATTTTGCCGCACAGACCGATCAACAATTGAAACTATTAGCTGTCGCTTTACGCGATGCCTTACAACGGATCAGAACTGTCTTGAGAGATCCCCCCTACTCTTTCATTCTTCACAGTGCTCCCCCGATGCACTCTCGCTGGGCAAGACCAGACTACTGGGCCATGCTCCCTTACAATTATCACTGGCATATCGAACTGTCCCCTAAATTAACCAGAATGACCGGTTTTGAGTGGGGGTCAGGGTTTCACATCAACCCCACAGCCCCTGAAGAAGCCGCAGATTTTTTACGCATGGCAGATATTAATAAAACGGTGAAACATGGAAACTAATTTTTTGCAAAAATATTACCCCCTTGGTCTTCAGTGTGGACGAAAAGCCTGGGACGAAACGCAGCTGACACAACAATTTTCAAAAACCCCTCGCCCGGCAAAAACCTATTTCCGCCATTTACTTGCGGATCACCTGCAGACAGTGACAACTGTCCCCTTTACAGCAGCAGAAATGGAACTTTGGGCCACGTTGAATGAAGTATTGCGTTACATCGCTAACGACTTTCTTACCCGTCGCGGATTTCGACTGCAGAACAACCGTATCACTATCGTCGACAAAACCCTGGAGCTGACCGGAGCTGACGATCTTTTCCAACACTATTTGAACTATTTCCCAGTCCCTGAAATCGAATTAAAGAAAATTGATTCTGCAGGCCTGGTCCGTTCACTCGAAGAACAAAAGCAGAGCAAAGAATTATTTCTGGAACTGGTGCTGCTTTATGTTCAGAACCAAAACCCCGCGTTACAACCCGCACGCGATTTATTTGCTGCCGAAGAACAACTTTTGGAAGTGGCCAGTGGCTATCGTCGCCAGTTGCAGTTCATAGACCAGGAAATTCCGTTAAGCCAGGACAGTTTTAGCTCGCGGCCACAAACCTTACTGGCACGCCTGCTGGAATCACTCCGACAAGGGAAGACACTACAGCAACAATTGACTATTTTACGGCAGAACTGGACCGAGATATTACCCAAAGCCTTATTGGATCGCATTTCTTCAGCCTTTGAAAAATATGAACAGGAGGGCTTCCAACACGGCTTTCCTGGGGAACCGGAAACAACTCCACTAAACCCGGCAGCATTCATGAATGAAGAGTATGCCGATTTCACCATTGACCATGACTGGATGCCACGCACCGTGTTACTGGCAAAATCAACTTATGTCTGGTTGGAACAGCTTTCACGTAAATACCAGCGTTCAATCAATCGCCTTGATCAAATTCCTGATGAAGAATTGGATGAACTGAGTCGCTATGGCTTTACCAGCCTCTGGTTGATCGGTATCTGGGAACGTTCAAAAGCTTCACTCAAAGTAAAAAAAATGTGCGGCCAGCTTCAAGTAGCAGCTTCGGCCTATGCTATTGATGATTACCAGATTGCTGCCGACATTGGTGGTGACGGAGCTCTGGAAAACTTACGCCACCGCTGCCGAATTCGTGGCCTGGATCTGGCCTGTGATGTTGTCACCAACCATACCGGAATCGAGTCTGCTTTACTGCGGGAACATCCAGACTGGTTTGTCCAGCTGCCTCATCCCCCTTATCCGGGGTACCGCTTCAGTGGCGACGATCTCAGTGAAGACCCCAGTTATTCGATGCAGATTGAAGATGGCTACTTTGATCACAGTGAGGCGGCTGTCGTTTGTCGCTACCAGCACCGTCAAACGGGTGAAGTCCGTTTTATCTACCATGGGAATGATGGCACTCACCTGCCGTGGAACGATACTGCACAACTGAATTATCTGCTTCCCGAAGTCCGTGAAGCCATGATTCAGCTTATTATTGAAGTCGCAAAACGATTTCGGATCATCCGTTTCGATGCGGCCATGACCCTGGCCAAAAAACATTTTCAACGCCTCTGGTATCCGTTGCCCGGAGGTGGTGAAGGAGTACCGTCACGTGGCGACCACGCCATGAGTCCGGAGGATTTTGATCGTCATTTTCCGGTGGAATTCTGGCGTGAACTGGTGGACCGGATTCGGCTTGAAGCCCCTGATACACTACTGGTAGCCGAAGCTTTCTGGCTGATGGAAGGCTACTTTGTCCGCACCCTGGGAATGCACCGGGTCTACAACAGCGCCTTTATGAATATGCTGAAAAGGGAGGAGAATGGCAAATACCGGGAAACCCTGAAGAATATTCTCGCATTCGACCCGGCAATTCTACAGCGTTTTGTCAATTTTATGAGCAATCCGGACGAGGAACCCGCCGTCGAACAGTTTGGTGATGGCGATAAATATTTTTGTGTGGCGACGCTGCTGGCAACAATGCCAGGTCTGCCGATGTTTGGCCATGGCCAGATCGAAGGGTTTCATGAAAAATACGGCATGGAATATCTGGCTCCACGCTGGCAGGAACAACCCAATCTGTCATTGATTGAGCGGCACAAACAGCAGATTTTCCCGCTCCTGCGTCAGCGGGCATTGTTCAGCGGTGCGGCCATGTTCCAGTTGTATGATTTTACTTCAACATACGGAGTTGAAGAGGATGTCCTGGCCTATAGCAACAGGCTGGCAGACCAAACCGTTCTGATTCTCTGTAACAACTCGCAAAAACAGATTTCCGGTCATATCGGCAAACCGGTGCTGATGGCGGACAAAAATGGGGTGGATTATCTCCATGCCTGCGCTATTGACCTCTCACACAACTTTGTACTGATGGCTGACATCAGCGGCGGACGACAGTACCTCCACCCTGTCGATCAACTGCGTGCCGGCGGAAATTTTCATCTAGAGCCTTACTGCCATCATGTTCTCACCAATTTTCAGAGTCTTAGCGATGCAGATGGTCGCTGGCAAACCCTCTGGGAGCGTTACGGTACATCGGGCCGCACGAATCTGTTTCTTGACCACGATGCCATCTTGATTGAGAGCACATGGGACTTGGCGCATGCTCTCCTTGCTCTTCCCCATCCCCAACGTGCCAAAGACAAGTTTAAAAAGCTTACAGAGGATCTTTTTTCCTGCTACCAGTTTGATTCGATCTCTAGCATGAGAGCGGAATATATTCTCGAAATTTTGATTCAGACCATCTTTCCGGGGACAATCCTTGGGAAAGCTGATTTTTCAGTCCTCTCCGGTATGTTGAATTTTTCCGGTGCCATGACCGATCAGCAGGTTTTCCATCTATTGGATCGGTTCTTTAACCACAGAGAGTTCAGAACCCTCCTCTCTTGCCACTACTATAACCATATCGACTGGTTTGAGCAGGAGAAGCTTGCGGGACTTGCTTTGGTGATGTTGCAATTTGAGCTATTCAGATGCAGTTCAATAGCTAAGGACAACCCACAAGAGGCCGGTGAAAGAATTCTTCAACTCTTGCAACAGCTGAAAAAAATATCCCGTTTGGCAAAAAAAGTCGGCTATCAGGTCGATGAACTACTGCAACAACTGGATACGGAGACAATCACCGAAAAGATCATTCCAGTGAAAAAAGGGCGTGGGAAAAAGATTCTTTTTGTTGCCTCTGAGGCAACACCTTTTGCAAAAACGGGTGGACTGGCCGACGTGGTTGGATCGTTGCCTCGGGCATTGCGACAACTGGGTCATGACGTCCAGGTTGTTATCCCCTATTATCGGGAAACGGCACAAGTCAACATCAATCAGGTTAAAAGCAATAAAAGTGTTGAAATAACTTTGGGCAACAAAAGCTATCGGGGCAGCTTAAAGCAAGCTGTCTATGATGGTGTTCCCTATTGGTTTATCGATACTCCTGAGTTTTTTGATCGCAAAGGACTTTACGGAACGGCAACAGGAGACTATCCCGATAATGGCCTACGTTTCGGCTTTTTCTCCAATGCTGTTCTCGAAATGGCCAAGCGGGTGGAGTTCAAACCGGACATCATCCACATCCATGACTGGCAGGCAGGACTTATCCCTGCATTATTGAAAACCAACTATGCTCAGCAGGAGTTTTATACACAGACCAGCACATTGTTGACGATCCACAACCTTGCCTATCAGGGAATGTTTTCAACGAACTTATTGAAGACTCTGGACCTTCCTCCGGAACTTGCTTCACCTGCCGCATTGGAATACTACGGACGCCTATCCATTTTAAAAGGTGGAATCAACTTTTCTGACCTGATCAATACCGTGTCACCAACCTATTGTGATGAGATCCAGGAAAGTGAACAGGGGCAAGGATTTGATGGGCTGTTACGAGCTCGGAGCAAAGTTCTCTCGGGCATCATCAATGGTCTGGACCAGCGGATCTGGAATCCAGAAACCGATAAATATCTGCCAAGAACCTATTCATTTTCAAATATCAGGGGAAAAGGCGTCTGCAAAACGACCCTGCAAAAACAGCTTGGTCTTGAATTGAGAAATGATCTGCCAATCATTGCTATTGTCAGCCGCCTTGACCAACAAAAAGGGATAGATCTGATTGAGGCTGCCTGGGAACAACTGCTGGAACGGAATGTCCAGTTTGTGTTGTTAGGCTCAGGAACCCATCAACAGATGCAGTTTTGGGAAAAACAGCAAGGGCACTATCCAGGTCGGGTTTCCATCAATCTCACCTTTGATGAAGCGCTTTCGCACCGTATTTACGCTGCGGCCGATATGCTGCTGCTCCCAAGCCGTTTCGAACCCTGTGGCCTGACGCAGATGATCGCATTGACCTATGGCGCTTTACCAATTGTGCGCCGAACTGGTGGTCTGGCAGATACCGTCATTGATGTGAATGAAAATCCGAAATCAGGATATGGTTTTGTGTTTGAAAAATCTGATCCATGGGAACTGTTACAATCGATTGATCGGGCATTAGAACTCTACTCCAACCAACAACGCTGGAGAACCGTGGTCAAGCGGGGTATGTCTCAAGATTTCAGTTGGGGCAATTCAGCTCAGCTTTATGAAGATTTGTATCAAACCGTTAAAAATAAAAGCAAAGAAAAGATCTCCACAGAGATGGAAAAGGATTTGCTGAGATAAAAGATAAAGTTCAGCAAGCGGTTACAAGAGCTTATCAAATATCTATATGTCTCTTCTTTCCAGAACTAACGACTAAGCTCACCAGCGGCAACGGAGCGCAGCCGAGTTGCCGTGTGGTGCAGCACCTTATTCGGCGGTCCTCGATTCTGCAAGGTTCTCCTCGATACCACGCACCTTAGCACGTTTTATCCATAGCTTCCGAGCCAGTACTCGCATGTTTTCGACGCTGTCCATTTCATCCATGATTTCCACACCAAGCAATGTCTCAACCAAGTCCTCAAGCGTCACGACTCCACTCGTCCCCCCATACTCATCAACGACCAGAGCGATGTGCTGACGATCCTTGAGAAAACGTTCCAGTAACATCGGCAACGATGCCGTTTCAGGTACGGCGGAGATGTCACGTTTCAAGGACTTGAGCATTTCCCCCTGCTGCTCCGATGCCTTGCTCAACAAAATGTCATCCCTGAGAACAAAGCCGGTAATATCGTCGATCCCCGTCTTATAAATTGGAAGGCGCGAGAATGGTTTCTCTTTGATATGCTCGAATACCTCCGATACCTTTCTCTCTTCGGCAAGGGCAAACACAACGCTACGTGGTGTCATGACATCCATAGCTTTCACCGATCCATAGCGAAACAGATTTCGAATAATTCGGGACTCGTCGTCGTGAATGTGCCCACTGTCATTGCCGAGCCGCGCCATGGCGATAAACTCGTCGCGACTGAAATTGGGTATGCCCTTTCCACGCGATACGAGCTTTGTCAACTTCTCTGAGATCCACACAATGGGATAAAGAGTCACGATTAGACCCTGCACAAAAAACACAGTTGGCGCGACAAGTCTAGACCAATAGATTGCACCCATGGTTTTAGGAATAATTTCAGAAAAGAACAGAATAGCCAAGGTCATGACCGCAGAGAACAGACCAAACCAGGCACTGCCAAAGACAACGGTAGCTTTCGCACCTGCACCTATCGCCCCGGCAGTGTGAGCGATCGTATTCAGAGTCAAAATGGCCGCGAGTGATTGATCAATATTATCCTGTTTCAATCGCTTCAAACGCGCCGCATATTTTGGTCTTTTTTCCTTCTGTCCCTCGATATATGAAGGGGTAATACTCAGTAACACAGCTTCAGCCACTGAACAGAAAAATGAAAAACCTATTGCCAGCAACACATAGGTAATTAACAGCAGAGTATCAGTGTTCATATCTTAGTAGACGTATCTCCTCGTGTCTCCATTTTGACCGGCCGTTCCGTCGGTCGTTTTCTATCCGCTCAATGACCTTCTGCGGCATTTTATTTCATCCGGGGCAACTTTTGCATTTATTTTTGCTTTATACCCTAAGAATTGAGCATACAGGGTTGATCCATTTCTTCACTTTCGTAATAACGAACTTCTATTACATTTTCATCAGGGTCTCGAAAATAGACAGACACCCCTGAACCGCGAGCCCCCCAACGTTTAGCAGGACCATCGTCAATTGAAATGCCATTTTCCTTTAGTATTTCCTGTAGTAAGTCCCATTTTTTTTTATTTGTTGAAAGGCAGAAATGATTGAGGTTGGGGCGGCAAACATTTTCTGGATTTGTCTTTTCCCAAAGTTTTTTAGGGAAAAGATCAATGATGGTATCTTTTGTTATGCGAACGGATGGGAAAGGAACTTGATTATTTTTAAATTCATCTATCCGTTCGCCAGGCAAACCAAGAATTTTTGTGTAGAAATGAAGTGAGTTGTTAATATCAACTGCGTTAATAACAATGTGGTCAATTTTGAAATTCATGATTTCCTCTCCTATTTTTACGAAGGCTAAGATCAGCATTCTTGTTAATTTTATATCCTGCAACCTGATGTTTACGTCCGTTGGAGGGCCGCAGGCCTGGAACTAACTTGAACGATTTGTTATGCATCTGCCCGCTTGCTAAAAATTGACCATAGCAAAAACAGCCCAAAAGCCACCCCCACAGTTGTTTGTAACCGAACGCCCCAAAGTGGCCAGGAAGCAAACCAGTCAATGAACTCAAGCAGGCCCTCAGAGCCGATAGCCACCAGGAACACGGCACCCATTACCGTCATTACGGCAAGCACTTTGAACGTTTTTGGCGTACGACAGGCTGGAGCAGAAAACCACAACAAAACGGCCAGAACCAGACGAGCAAAAGCAGTCCACCATATACCTGGACCGACCATTACCTCACGGGCAAAGGACAAGACTTCAGAGGGAAATATGATCGCTGAGCCAGAAGCCACAACGATAAATACAGCAAATATCGCTAAAACAATTGACATTCCCGTTTCCCCACAAAAACAGATATTTCCTGCATATGTTGAGGTTTTTCTACAGTCTCAACGGTTTGCTCACGGGCAAATTTGGAGCGCAGCGGAAAATTTGTCCGAGTGCAGCGCACTGTTATGGCTTTTACACATTGGACTTTCTTGCGATATACACACCATAGCTGAAATACGCTTTGTATTTTTCATAAAGCTCGATTTCGTGGCGCTCTGCCTCAACGATTGCGCGAGTCTCTTCGTTATCTCCATTCCGGCTCAGAAAGGCATCAAAATCTTTGCGCATTGGATCGTAATAATTATCGAGCCAGCAATACTCTGGCAGGACAAAATATCCGATAGGCGTATACCCCCT
>JAZBPC010000202.1:0-26714 GCA_036351455.1 Desulfuromusa sp. | reverse complement strand
GCTCTATCTGACCAGTGGCAATTTTTGTACCCAGTGTGAGGCACAGGGATTCCGGCGCATCACTTATTACCCTGATCGTCCGGATGTTCTTGCCACGTTTCGTGTGCGTATCGAAGCTGAGAAAAAATATCCGGTTCTGCTCAGTAACGGAAATCTTCTGGAGCAGGGCGAATTGACAAACGGACGTCACTTTGTTGTTTGGGAGGACCCTTTCCGTAAACCCTGTTACCTGTTTGCGCTGGTTGCGGGGGATTTGGTCTGTCTTGAAGATCATTACACGACAACATCTGGCCGGGATGTGCTGTTGCAGATTTATGTTGAGGACCGCAACAGTAACTACTGCGACCACGCTATGTTGTCGCTGAAAAAATCGATGCAGTGGGATGAGGACACCTTTGGACTCGAATATGATCTTGACCGTTATATGATTGTTGCTGTTGATGACTTCAACATGGGGGCCATGGAGAACAAGGGACTGAACGTTTTTAATTCGAAATACGTTCTTGCCTATCCAGAAACGGCAACAGATGCCGATTACCTGGGTGTTGAGTCGGTTATCGGTCACGAATATTTTCATAACTGGACTGGCAACCGGGTGACTTGTCGGGATTGGTTTCAACTGAGTTTAAAAGAGGGGTTGACGGTCTTTCGTGATCAACAGTTTTCTTCTGATATGAATTCTGCTGCAGTTAAGCGTATTGATGATGTGCGAATTCTACGCCAGTTCCAGTTTCCTGAAGACGCCGGTCCTATGGCTCATCCGGTGAGGCCTGCTTCGTATCAGGAAATTAATAACTTCTATACCACTACAATCTACAATAAGGGGGCTGAAGTTATCCGCATGATGCAGACCCTGATTGGTAAGGAAAAGTTTGTAGCTGGAGTGCAACTGTATCTTCAGCGGCATGATGGTTCTGCCGTCACTTGTGATGATTTTGTCAAGGCGATGGAAGATGCTGGAAATATCGACCTTACCACTTTTAAACGATGGTATTCACAGGCTGGTACTCCGCAGGTAAGGATTGAACAAGTTTATGATGCTAGTCTGAAAACTTTGACCCTTCATATCTCCCAAGATTGTGCGCCAACCCCGGATCAGCAGGAAAAGCAACCATTTCATATTCCTATTGCTATTGGTCTGCTTGATGCTGCCGGAGCTGATATCCCTTTACGTCTGGCGGGAGAGAGCAAGCCTGTTGTAACGACGCGAGTACTGGAACTGACTGAGAAAACTCAAGAATTCACTTTTATTGATGTTGACCGTCAGCCAGTTTTATCTCCGTTACGGGGATTTTCTGCACCGGTCCGGTTGCATTGTGACTTTACCGACACAGAACTGGCATTTCGGATGGCTCACGACAGCGACTCATTCAATCGTTGGGAGGCCGGACAGACTCTTGCGCTCAAGGAGTTGTTGAGGATGTACAATGCTCATCAGCAGGGGAGACCTTTTGCTCTGCAAGCGGATTATGTTGATGCCTGGAGAGCAGCATTAACTGATCGTCTGGTTGATAAAAGTCTGCTGACGCAACTGCTGACTCTCCCTAGCGAACAATATCTGGCAGACCAGCTTGATGAATATGATCCGCAAATCATCAGGGATGTCCGTGATCGTGCGATCCTGCAGTTGGCAAAAGAGAGTGAAACCCTTCTGCGGCAATGTTACGAAGAATGTGTTGTTGCCGATAAGCTTTATTCCCTTAATCCGGCAGAGGTCGGCCAGAGGAGCCTGGCTAACTTCTGTCTGGATATGTTGATGCAATTGAATGATCAAAAAGCAAATGAACTTGGTTTGCATCAGTACCAGACGGCAACAAACATGACCGATCGCCTTGCCGCTTTTGCTGCATTGGCAGACAGCGCTGCGCCAGAGCGACAGGGGATCATAGAAGATTTTTATCAGCAGTGGCAGCAACACCCGTTGTTGCTTGATAAATGGTTCAGTATTCAGGCTTTATCACATCGAAGTGATACTTTTACTGCAGTTAAAAATCTCTTGCAACATTCTGCTTTCACCCTGAAGAATCCTAATCGAACTCGGGCATTACTAGGGGCTTTTTATCAAAACCTGGCGGTTTTCCATCGGCTTGATGGAGCAGGTTATCAGCTGTTGATAGAACAAATTATCCAGCTTGATCAACGCAATCCACAGGTTGCTGCCCGGATGGCAGCTCCGCTGACGCGCTGGAAACGTTTGGAACCCAAGCGTCGCGAGTTGCTAAAGCAGCAAATCCTCCGTTTACAGCAGATGGAGTTATCGAAAGACCTTTATGAAATTATCAATAAAAGCTTGATATGAGACATTGGAGAATAAAGTGAGTGAATTTACCATTATTGGCTGTGGCGATATTGGCTTCCGGGTTTCCAAAGAGTTGCTGAAACAGGGGCACCAGGTCCAGGCCACAGTTCATTATCAAGAGGGCGTCAAGGTTCTAGAATCAGCTGGCATCAAAACCATTGTTGCCAATTTTGATAGCCGTGAGGATGTTCCTGATTTTACCATGCACGGGCAGAGGTTGTTTTATCTTATGCCTCCCCAGGGTGGAGGTTCCAGCGATTATCGTATGCTCAATTTTTGCCAGAAACTGTCAGCTGAAAATTGTCCCAGCAAGATCGTTTATATCAGTACCAGCGGTGTGTATGGTGATTGTGGTGGTACTTTGGTGACCGAAGACACCCCGGTTAATCCGCAGACCAGTCGTGCCAAAAGGCGTGTTAGCGCTGAAAATCAATTGCGTGAGCAGGCCGATAAACTTGGTTTTGAGCTTGTTATCCTTCGCGTCACCGGAATCTATGGCCCGGGGAGATTACCACTATCACAACTGAATAAAGGGCATGAAGTTTTAAAACCAGAGGACGCTCCCAGAACCAATCGAATTCATAGTCTTGATTTGGTGCAAATCTGCCTCGCAGCAATGGAAAAAGGGACCAATGGTGATATTTTTAATGTCTGTGACGGTGAGGATAGCAGCATGAGTGAATATTTTATGGCTGTTGCGGAGATGTACGGATTGCCGCAGCCTAAGCAATTAAGTTGGAGCGAAGCAGAAAAAGCGATGAATCCTTTGACCTTTTCATTTTTGAAAGAGTCGCGGCAGATGTCAAATGATAAGATGATTGAGAAACTTGGTATCAAGCTCAAATATCCGACTCTTAAAGAGGGCCTATTTGCCTGCAGGACGATCTCATGATGAGTGGTGTGACCTCAGCCGTTGTCCAACCAATCTCTGGCTTCACTCGTGGATTCAGCTATCCGTTGCGTGCGGTTAAATTCTTTAAACGCCAACCTGGATTATTGAAGTATCTGGCAATCCCTTTCTTGATCAATGTTTTGGTGTTTACAGCTACGGTATATTTTGGATTAGATCTATTTGAGCAAATGCTGGAAACCTATGCTCCGAGTACGGAAGTTTGGTATGGGGTTCTCCTATATTACTTGGCATGGACTGTGGCTTTGTTGATGACGACAGTTATCGTTTTCTTTTCATTTACTGTTATTGGCAATTTGGTTGCTTCGCCATTTAACGAGCTTCTTTCTGAACGGACAGAGGTGTTGATGAGCGGAAAACATAATGATGAGCCTTTTGCTCTGGGCCGTTTTTGGAAAGAGTCCCGGAACGCAATCATTGTTGAAATAAAAAAAATGGCAGTCTTTGTGGTGTGTATGCTGCTGCTTTTTGGCATCAATTTTATTCCTGGAATCGGGTCTTTGTTCTACGCTGTTCTGGCTCCCGCTTTTACCCTTTTTTTTCTTGCTGTTGAATATTTGGCTTTCGTGCTGATGCGCAAGCAGATGAGTTTTTCAGCGCAACGTCGCTATATTTTCAAACGTCCCATTTTAATTTTGGGTTATTCCTGTGGGGTCTTTTGTATGCTGGCAATTCCTTTTGTCCAGTTTTTTTGCATTCCTCTTGCTGTGGTTGGGGCGACCTTGTTGTGGTGTGATTTTCCTCAGGGTGACGAACCGGTTTAGTTTTTGCTGGGATCAAATGGGTGAATTATTGAATTAATATAAGGACATAGTTGATGCTTGGTCTAAATTAGTCTAAACTGCGACTCCAATCAACTTGATAAAGAATTGAGCATATTTTACTGAATCCAGGGAGGCTTCAGTCCAATGAGTAAACCCGGAAAAACAAAATTTCAGATTGATTTGCGGCGTCATTTACGTGAGCACTATATTAACGAAAATCTCACTCATTTGATTTGTGAGATTGCTGAAGCTTCCAAATATATTATTCACTCCATTAGTACGGGTGATTTAGGGGTTGCCGGTACTTCTAACCTCTATGGGGAACAACAGTTAGCGCTAGATGTTTTGGCGGACAGAATTTTGCGTAAACGACTTGATCACTCTCGTGTTGTTGCCAATATGATGTCGGAAGAGATGGACGAAATCATCCCTGTGTCCCCAGATTGTGATGGTAAGTATTCAGTTGCATTTGACCCGCTGGATGGTTCTTCACTGGTGGATGTTAATTTGGCTGTCGGCACCATTGTTTCAATCTTTGAAGGCTGTGATCTGTTGCAACCAGGGCGTAAACAGGTTGCTGCTGTTTATATTCTCTATGGGCCTCGGACAACACTTGTGTACAGTGTTGGCAAAGGGGTTCATGAATTCGGCATGAATATGCTGCGGGAATATACCCTGCTGCGAGAGAATATTACCCTGGAAGCGCAAGGAAATCTTTATTCTCCTGGAGGCCAGAGAAATCTTTATACCCCCGGGGTTGAGGGCTTTGTCTCTGAATTGGAGAGCCGCGGAGTCAAATTACGCTATAGCGGTGGTTTTGTTCCCGATATTAATCAAATATTGTTGAAAGGGCAGGGGATTTTCTTTTATCCCCACCTGCAGGGACATCCAAAAGGGAAATTAAGGCTGTTGTTTGAATTAAGCCCAATGGCCTATTTAATTGAACAGGCTGGTGGTGCAGCATCCGATGGGCGCAAGCCGATTCTCGATCTGCAACCGAAACAGATCCATGAGCGCTCTCCGGTTTTTATCGGCTGTAAAAAAGATGTTGCCTTGGCTGAGGAACATATCCGTAAGTTGGAAAGTGATAACGGTGAGACGCCGGAAAAACCAGTAAAATCCTAATTCACTCTGATTGATTTCAATGCTGCTAGGTAGGGGGGGACATGCAGCCGTTACTCATTGCTCTTTCAGCAACAGCCGGTGCGTTGTTGCTGACGCCGCTCTATACATTTTCTTTTTCCTTTAGCTGGATATTTACTATCCTCTTGGGCTTACTGTATTTACTGCTATGTAAGCACACCAGGATTGCAGCCGTTCTTCTTTTTCTTTGCTTCTTTATTTTTTCAAGTTTTCATTATTCCCATCTATTCTCAATTCGCCCAGATATTATCTCTATTGACCAACTAGCGAAAAAAGTCACATTAACGGGTAGCGTGACAGATATCAGACAATTAACAGAAGGGCGGAGCTGGATTGAACTTCTAGTTGATTCTGTTGCTTTGAAGGGACAGCAACTCCCGCTTGAAGGTCCCTTGCGAGTCCGACTATATCTGGGTGAGGGAACCGATCAGTTGTTCCCCGGGGATATGATTAGCTGCAATAGTCGTTTACGCAAGCCCCGCCTTTTTGGCACACCGGGCGAATTTCATTGGCCTCGCTATATGGCGAGCCAACATCTTGATATGACGGCCTGGGTGAAAAATGCCGAAAAAATTGAGGTTATTGGACGGTCAGGGGGCTTTCCGGGTCGAATGGTGGTGCAATGGCGTAATGCTATTGCAACAACAATACAAAATATGCTTCCGGAAAATCGTGCTTATCTGGTCAGAGCGCTGGTTCTGGGTGAGGGGCGGATTATTCCTGATGATATTCGCAGAACCCTAGCAAAAAGCGGAATCAGCCATCTGTTCGCGATTTCAGGGCTCCATCTCGGGATGATTGCACTGCTTGGCTATCGATTCCTGTTGAGCCTCTACCGACATTTCCCACGGTTGCTCAATTGGCATCCTCCCCAACGGGTGCTGCCCCTTGTTCTTTTGCCTTTGTTGCTTGCTTATATGTTGTTAACAGGTGATGCAGTTTCCACCCGTCGGGCTTTTTCTCTAGCGGCCTTAGGAGCTGTTTTTTTGTGTTGGCGTTATTACGTCAACCCCCTGATGCTGCTTGCATCCCTGGCTTTAATTTCATTGCTGGTTAACCCCCTGCTTTTCTGGCAGGCGGGGTGGCAGCTCTCTTTTGCCGGAGCAGCAGGGATTCTATTCTGGCGACCACTGTGGCAAACCATGGGAAGCAATCATGCCCTTTTTCTGCGTTATCCCCTGCAATTACTTTTGGTGACATTGGCCGCAATGGTGGCAACCTTGCCCCTGGTTTTATTGGATTTCCATTTATTTGCGCCTGTTAGTGTTCTTGCTAACCTTGTTAGTGTTCCGGTTGTCACCCTTTTTGCTTTACCAGTAGGATTATTGGGTCTGATATCCCATCCAGTTTATCCGCCACTGGCGGGAATATTTTTTCAGCTTTGTGGTTTGTTGCTGGAGTTTGTTTTGTCTCTGGCTGATTGGTTTGCGTCGCTTCCTGGACTGGGTGGAACTTACCACTTCTTGTCCTCTTTTCAATATCTGGCGGTTGGTATCGGTTCACTGCCATTGCTTTTATTTCCAATTTTAAGCAGAAAGACTTTGTCACAGGTTGTTGTGACTTGTTTGCTGTTTGCAGTTACCTTGTGGCAATTCCCCCTGGCCCAAACAGCGCCTGCTTCACTAACGATGTTCAGTGTCGGTCAAGGGGAGTCGATGCTGTTGCGAAATAATGCAGGACAGGCCATTTTGATTGATGGTGGTGGATTTTACAGTGACAGGTTCGATGTTGGCGAACGTCTTCTCGCGCCGGCCTTTGCTGAGCTCGGTGTGACTGAACTGTCAGCTGTGGTTTTAACTCATGATGATCTGGATCATCGCAAGGGACTTGTTTTTATTTTAAATCATTTTCCAGTTGGGGAATTCTTATCTGGACTTCCGTTATCTGAGCTACATCACAGTCTGCAAGCGGTTTTGTTGGCGAAACGGATTCCGGTTAAAATTATTCCTGCTGGATGGAGTTATCTTTCTTCCTGGTCAGTGGGGTCTTTGCAGGTCTTTAATGGTATGGTAGCGGGGAGTAATAAAAATGATTCTTCACTCGTTATGTTGCTAAATATCGCTGACCATGATGGTCTCTTGTTAACAGGAGACTTGGGGCAGGAAGGCGTCCATAAACTGCTGAGAGAAGGAGTCCCTGGACCTGTCTCTCTATTGAAGCTCCCCCATCATGGTAGTGGCTTCTCAGCAGCGGACCTGCTCATTGATCAACTCCAGCCCGAAAACTGTCTGGTCTCAGTTGGCTATCAAAATCGATACCATTTACCAGCTAGCCAGGTTGTTGGATATCTTCAACAGAGGAATATCCCCTTGCATCGGACAGATCTCTCAGGCTCCCTTCAAGCTCAATTTGTTGACAATGCTTGGCAAGTTAAACATTGGTGCCATTGGCTTTTTCGTTGACATCTTCTTAAAGAAATTGTTAAAAGTTGTTCAATATTATAGGAGACTTATGATTTCTGTCCAATCAAGCATTCTTGTTGTTGACGATGAACTTTTCTTTCGCAAGCTGTATCGGGATTTATTGCTGGAAGAAGGGTATCGGGTTGATATGTGTGATAACGGTGGTGACGCTATCGCTTTACTGCAACAACGACAGATTGATCTTGTCCTGACTGATATGGTCATGCCCGGACGAAATGGCCTGGAAGTTCTTCGCGCTGCCAAAGCGGTTCCTAACCCTCCAGAGGTTATTTTGGTCACGGGACATGCCAGTCTCGAATCTGCTATCGATGCTTTGAAGAATGGTGCACGTGATTACCTGGTAAAACCGTTCAACCCCGAAGAATTAAAGCATGTGGTCCGCAATTGCCTGAATCAGCGGAAGTTGTTGACAGAAAATGACCATTTAAAACGTCAAATACAACTTTTCCAAACAGGTCAGAGCCTTTCATCAGTTATTGATCTGGATCTTTTGATCCCTCAAGCTCTGGATGTTTTGCTGCGCGAAATGGGTGCAAATGTTGGATTTGCTTTCGCCCTTAAAGATGGAGTAAACCCAACCGTCAGTGAGCTTAGAAACATTCCAACTGAGTTTGCAGAACAGGTTGTTAACGCTTTGCTTTCAGAGATGGATGAGTTGGTTGGGCTAGGGCAACCAACGAAAGAAGTAAAAGCTAGGAATCAAAACTTACAATACCGTCGAGAACAGATTCGAATGCTCTCTTTAAGGGATGGAGATGTCTTAAAGGGGGGGATTGTTATTTGTGATGTGAACGATCCGTTCATAACAACTGTCAGCTTGGATGATTTGCGCTATTTGAGTGATCAGGTTTCTCTCGGGTTCGAAAATGCTTGTCGCTATCAGGATGCTCAGGAGTTGATGTATACCGATGATTTAACAGGACTTTATAATCATAGATATATGCAAATTTCTTTGAATCGCGAAATTAAGCGGGCGCAGCGTTACGGGCTGAAGTTTTCCTTGTTGTTCCTGGATTTAGATCGTTTTAAAGAAATTAACGATGCCTATGGCCATCTCGCAGGGAGTGCCGCTCTGCAGGAGGTTGGCCATTTACTCGTTGATTGTGTCCGGGATGTTGATACTTTGTTTCGTTTTGGTGGCGACGAGTTTGCTGCAATCCTGGTTGAAACTGATGACACTACGGCCCGGATTGTTGCTGAGAGAATTCGTACAGTGATAGAGGGTCATGCCTTTCTTAAGGATCGTGAAACTCCGAGCTATGTTACTGTTACAGCAGGTTTTGCAACTTTTCCTACCGATTCCGTAGAGAAGGAAACACTGCTCGATTTAGCCGATCGGGCTATGTATATCGGGAAAACAACAAGGAATGTTATTTGTGGAGTTAAGGATATTCCGTTGGACGAATCATAATCTGTTCATTGCCCTTCTGATCCTACCTGTCCCAGAAAAAATAACGTTAATGATTCTATAAATAATATTAAGGAAATAATGCTTTGACCCTTTCAGCTAAACCCAAAATAGGGTATCTTCTCCCGTCTGTATTAGGGATTTTTTTGAAAACAATCAATGATCAAGGATAAGGGTTGGTATTTTGAGTATAGCTGCAATAAAAGGGATGAATGATATTCTTCCTGGTGATGTGGAAACGTGGCAGTTTCTGGAGCAGAGTGCGCGTGAAGTGTTCGGTTATTACGGTTTTTCTGAAATCCGGACACCTATTCCGGAGAAAACAGAGCTTTTTTGCCGTTCTATAGGTGAAACGACTGATATTGTTGAAAAGGAGATGTATACTTTCAACGATAAAAGTGACAATTCAATGACGTTACGCCCTGAAGGGACGGCTCCAGTGATGCGTTCTTTTATCCAGAATCGACTGCATAACCTCGACCCTGTCTCCAAGCTTTACTATATGGGACCAATGTTTCGTTATGAGCGACCACAAAAGGGTCGTTATCGGCAATTTCATCAACTTGGTGCTGAGGTCGTTGGCGTCGAAGACGCAAAGATTGATGCTCAGGTTCTGGCCATGTTACACCAATATTTTATTCGTATTGGTATTAATGCAGTTTCCTTGCAGATTAATTCACTTGGTTGCCCTGAATGTCGCCCCGGTTATCGTCAGGCGTTGATTGATTACCTTGAATCGCGTTTGGACGGGCTCTGTGAGGAATGTCAACGACGCTATCAATCAAACCCCCTCCGCGTCCTTGATTGTAAAGTGCGAGGTTGTCAGGACGCAACTGCAGATGCCCCTTCGGTGCTTGAGCATTTGTGCTCCCCTTGTCATGATCATTTTGGGCAAGTGAAAGACTATCTGCAGAAGCTACACATCCCTTTCGTTGTCAATGCACGGATGGTGCGTGGTTTGGATTATTATGTCCGTACCACTTTTGAACTGGTGACGGATCAGCTGGGGGCGCAAAATGCAGTCGCGGCCGGTGGGCGCTATGATGGTTTGGTCGAGAGTATTGGTGGTCCTTCTCTCCCCGGAATTGGTTTTGCTATCGGACTTGAACGCTTAGTGTTGATGAAAGGTGAGCAGCAGATCCCAACTGCTACGCCACAACTATTTATCGCTGCCGTTGGAAAAGAAGCAACTGACCAGGCTTTTGTTTTGATGTCACAGCTGCAGGCAGCTGGTGTGCGAGCAGAAATGGATTATTTTGGGAAAAGTCTTAAGGCGCAGATGCGCAGGGCGAACAAGCTAAATGCCAACTTAACCCTTATCCTTGGCGAACAAGAACTGCAATCAGGCGAGGCGCAACTTAAAGATATGTCTGACGGTAGTCAGACGACAGTTGCATTGAATGCCTTGTTTGCTACATTGGTGGAAAAACTTGGGCAGGAATCCAGTTGTTCTTGACCTTCGTTGGTAGCAGTACTATATAACTCTAGATTGACTCATATATTTACAAGAGCTGAAAAAGCTTATTTTGGAGGATTCTGTTGTGAACGACAAACTTGGACATTGGGTTAGAACCCATCGTTGTGGAGATTTAACCGCAGAACATATTGGTCAGGATATTTGCGTGATGGGGTGGGTACAAAGGCGTCGTGATCATGGTGGTCTGATTTTTATCGATCTGCGTGATCGTGAGGGAATTATCCAGTTAGCTCTTGACCCTGATCGTGACTCGGTTTCACACAAAAAGGCCGAACAGGTTCGGAATGAATTTGTTCTGGCTGCAAGAGGGAAGGTGTCTCCACGTCCAGAGGGAACGGTCAATCCAAAGATGAAAACGGGCGAGGTTGAGGTTGAAATCACTGAGCTTTTGATCTTGAACCGTTCTGAAACTCCCCCTTTTATGCTTGACGAATTTACTGAAGTTGCTGAAAATATTCGGCTGAAATATCGCTACCTTGATTTGCGCAGGCCAGCATTACAGCAAAATCTGATTATGCGGCATCTGGTCGCAAAAACTGTACGCAATTATTTTGATCAACAAGGGTTCATCGAGATTGAGACCCCTGTACTGACGAAAAGCACACCTGAAGGTGCAAGAGACTATCTGGTTCCCAGTCGAGTGAATACGGGGCGCTTTTACGCGTTACCTCAGTCGCCGCAGTTATTTAAACAATTGCTTATGGTCTCTGGGTTTGACCGTTATTTCCAGATTGTCAAATGTTTCCGTGATGAAGATCTGCGCGCAGATCGGCAACCCGAATTTACCCAAATTGATTGTGAGATGAGCTTTGTCAACCGTATGCAGGTTATGGATATCATGGAAGGTATGGTTGCCAAGGTCTTCAAAGAGGCTCTGGGTGTAGAGTTAGCCTTGCCAATGCCACGGTTGACTTATGCTGAGGCTCTGGATCGGTTTGGTGTAGATAATCCAGATTTACGTTTTGACCTTGAGCTGATTGATATTACTCAGCAGGTTGCCGATTCTCAGTTTAAAGTTTTTGCCAGTGTTGCCGCTAGTGGAGGTCTGGTTAAGGCTCTTAATGTCAAAGGCTGTGCCACTTTCTCCCGCAAGGAACTTGATGATCTGACGGAGTTTGCCAAGATTTATGGTGCCAAAGGGATGGCGTGGGTCAAGGTGACAGCAGATGGTTGGCAGTCACCGATCGCCAAATTCTTTACTGCAGAGGAACTGGCGGTTCTTAATGATAAATTAGGCGCCGAAGTTGGTGACTTATTGTTGTTTATGGCAGACACTCCAGCGATTGCAAATGAGGCTCTCGGACGCTTACGTGGACACCTTGGGCAAAAGCTTGGTTTGGCTAGCAAAGAAAATTATCAGTTTACCTGGGTGACTGATTTCCCTTTACTTGAATGGGATGAAGAACAACGGCGACATGTTGCCGTTCACCACCCATTTACCGCTCCGTTGGAAGAAGATATTCCCCTGCTTGATACAGAACCTGGTAAGGCAAGAGCCCAGGCCTATGATCTGGTTCTGAATGGTTCAGAAATTGGTGGAGGGAGTATTCGTATTCACGATCAAGATGTTCAGTCACGGATGTTTGGGCTCCTTGGTATTGGTGCAGAAGAGGCTCAAGAGAAATTCGGATTTTTATTGGATGCCCTCAATTTTGGCGCACCACCTCACGGTGGCATCGCTTTTGGTCTCGACAGGTTGATGATGATTTTGACCGGAGCTGATTCAATCCGTGATGTCATTGCTTTTCCGAAAACTCAAAAGGCAACATGCCTGTTGTCTGATGCGCCGAATGAAGTGGATGATAAGCAATTGCAAGAACTGGGTATTCGCTTGAGGACAAAGCAAAAGTAATTAAGTTTGTAAATGAATTTGTCCGATGTGTTGTAGCGATTGTGCTGAACACAGAAAAAAATATAAGACCTTATAATATTTATTTTAGATATAGGATAAAAACGAATGCAGATGTTTTACCGTCTGTTTCTGATAGTTGCACTCACGTCTCTCGGGTGGGGCTGTGTCAAAGCTCCCGTGGAGAGTTTAGAAAGTGCTCGTGAAGTTGTAGCGCGAGCTTATGCTGTTGGTGCTTCGCAGTACGCTCCCGGTGAATATCAGCTTGCAAGCAGTGCATTGCAGGCAGCAGAACTGCAGGTAAAGAGCGGAGAGCATCGAAAAGCTGCTAGAACATTAGATCTTGCCCAGCGTTACGCTGAAGAGGCTCTAACTCTCTCAGCTCAACGCAAACTTGAATTGCTCTCTGCACAGAAAAAAAAAGAGGAAGAAAAGCGCGCACTTGAATTGGCAAAACAGCGTGAATTAGAGCGCCTGAAAGAGCTTGAGCAGCAGGAACGCGAGCGCAAGAAAAAAATAATCAAGGCAGAACCTGAAAAGCCTGCACCCGCTACTAAACCAAAAGCTCCTGTCATTGTTGAACCTGTATTAGTGGATCAGGTTGAGGTTCAACCTGGTGAAAATCTGGCTACGATAGCCGCTCGTGCTGAGGTTTATAATGACCCCTTGCTTTGGCCTCTGATTTATAAAGCTAATCGGGATCAGATCAAAGACCCCAAGGAAATTTTTCTAGGACAAACATTTGTGATTCCACGTGATAAGACCAGAGATGAAGAAGATGCCGCGCGTCAGGAGGCTCGTGAACTCAATCTTTTTCTCCCTGTGACTGAAAAATAGTATTACCCTTAAAATTCTGTTATTTCTTCTGACCTTCTGCGGGCAATCTGTCTGCAGAAGGTTTTCCTTGTGCAACAGGTCCTTAAAACATTTCTTTTGATGCTTTTTATTGAAAGCTTCCCCAGTAAATATCCTTATTAAATAGACAGTTATGTCGTGTCTCTGATCGATTGAGATAATTTTACTTTAAATCGCAAAGGTTCTTGACACTCCCTTTTTCTTTGTATACTGTATACAACGATAAACAGTGTGTAATATCAGTTTATAACATGGTTATATCCTGACTTAAGTGGTGATATTGACAATTTAATATGAAGGAGAGAGAGAATGGCAAAAATTATCTGGTCCGAAATTGATGAGGCCCCAGCATTAGCGACCTACGCTTTTCTGCCGATTGTTCAGGCATTTTGTAAAGGCAATGGAGTTGACGTTGAGACTAAGGATATTTCCCTGTCTGGGCGTATCCTGGCAAACTTCCCAGAAAAATTGACCGATGAGCAGAAGGTGGAAGACTGGCTGTCCTGGTTGGGTGACCTGGTTCAGAAGCCTGAAGCCAACGTTATCAAGCTGCCGAACATCAGTGCTTCTATCCCCCAACTGCAAGCTGCCATCAAGGAACTGCAGGAAAAGGGCTACGATGTCCCGACTTACCCTGAAGAGGCTACGACTGACGAGGAAAAAGAATTGCAGGCCCGCTATGCAAAATGCCTCGGATCGGCTGTTAACCCGGTGTTGCGTGAAGGTAACTCAGACCGTCGTGCCGCTGCTTCGGTGAAGAAGTTCGCCCAGAAAAATCCGCACCGGATGATGAAAGACTGGCCAGCTCCTGGAACTTCCAAGTGCCGCGTTGCTCACATGGATAGCGGTGATTTTTACGAGACCGAAAAATCAGTCACCATGGAAGCTGCTGATACCGTCAAGATTCAGTTCGTTGATGCTGCAGGCAAGGTTGACGTAAAGAAAGAGGTCGCTCTTCAGGCAGGTGAAGTGTTTGACAGTTCAGTTATGAAGGTTGCTGAACTGCAAGAGTTCTATGCCAAGACTGCACAAGAGGCGAAAGAGAAGGGTGTGTTGCTCTCCCTGCATCTCAAAGCGACCATGATGAAGATTTCCGACCCGATCATGTTTGGCCATGCTGTTAAAGTTTACTTCAAAGCTGCGCTGGATAAGCATGCAGATACACTGAAGTCGATCGGTGCAAACCCGAACCTCGGTCTGGGTGATATCCTTAACAAGCTCGACAAATTGCCGGCTGACAAGAAAGCAGAGATCGAAGCAGACATCAATGCCTGTTACAAAGGTCAGGCTGCTCTGGCTATGGTTGATTCCCGTAAGAATATCACTAATCTTCACGTTCCTAATGATGTTATCGTTGATGCTTCAATGCCTAACGTTGTTCGTGATGGTGGCTGCATGTGGAATCTCCAAGACGAGCTTCAAGATACCATTGCAATGGTTCCTGATCGCTGTTATGCCACGATGTACCGTGAGATCTGCGAAGACGCTAATAAGAATGGTCAGTTCAATCCAGCTACTATGGGGAGTGTTGCCAACGTTGGTTTGATGGCTCAAAAAGCTGAAGAGTACGGTTCCCATGACAAGACCTTCGAAGCCCCATCAGCAGGTAAGTTCCAGGTTGTTGCTTCTGACGGTACCGTCTTGATGGAACAGCCGGTTTCGGCGGGTGATATCTACCGTTCCAGCCAAGCTAAAGATATTCCGATTAAAGACTGGGTCAAGCTGGCTGTTAACCGTGCCAAGGCTTCTGGAGAACCTGCTATTTTCTGGCTCGACGAGAATCGTGGCCACGATCAGCAGATCATCAACAAGGTTAATAAGTATCTGCCAGAATTTGATACCACCGGCTTGGATATTCGTATCATGGCTCCTGTTGAGGCGATGAAATTCTCACTTGAACGTGTTCGCAAGGGACTTAATACGATCTCTGTCACCGGTAACGTACTGCGGGATTATCTGACCGACTTGTTCCCAATTCTCGAACTGGGTACCTCTGCCCGTATGTTGTCGATCGTTCCTTTGATCGCTGGTGGGGGGTTGTTTGAAACTGGTGCTGGTGGTTCTGCACCAAAGCACGTAGAGCAGTTCCTCAGAGAAGGTCACATCCGTTGGGATTCCCTCGGTGAGTACTGTGCACTTGTTCCTTCACTGGAGCAGGCTGCCACTGCTGATAACAATCCTAAAGCAGCTATTTTGGCTGAGACTCTTGACGTTGCTATCGGTCAGTATCTCGAAAATCAAAAGTTGCCTTCACGTAAAGTCAAAGAAATTGACAACCGTGGCGGAAGTTTCTATCTAGCCTTTTATTGGGCTCAGGCACTGGCTGCTCAAGACAAAGACGCTGCTATGAAGGCACGTTTTGCTAAAGTTGCTGCCGAAATTGAGAAGAATGTTGAAAAAATTGATGCTGAATTTATCGATTGTCAAGGATCACCGGTTGATGTTGGTGGTTATTTCCGTCCTGATCCAATCAAGACAGCAGCTGCTATGCGTCCAAGTGCAACATTCAATGCAATTATAGACGCAATGTAATCAGATTTTTGGAATTAGGCAGGATCGGGATACTTCTTATCCCGATCCTATTTTGAATTTTCCTAGATAAGGAGAGAGACAATGGCAAGAAATAAAATTTCGTTGATCGGTGGTGGGCAAATTGGTGGTGTTTTGGCTCAACTCTGCGCCTTGCGTGAACTTGGTGATGTTGTCCTGTTTGACATCGTTGAGAATATGCCTCAGGGTAAAATGCTTGATATCGCTGAAGTGGCACGTGTAGACCAGTTTGACGTAGAGCTTAAAGGAACTAATAGCTACGCTGATATCGCCGGTTCTGATATTGTTATTGTAACTGCTGGCTTGCCACGTAAGCCCGGTATGAGCCGTGATGATCTTCTTGGTGTAAACGCTAAAATTATGAGTCAGGTTTCTGAAGGAATCAAAGAGTTTGCCCCTGATTCAATAGTCATCATCATCTCTAACCCACTTGATGCCATGGTCACACTCTGTCAGAAAGTTACTGGATTCCCACCTGAACGCGTTATTGGCCAAGCTGGTGTGCTTGATTCCAATCGTTTCTGTTCTTTCATTGCTTGGGAACTTGGCGTTTCTGTCCGCGACGTAAACGCAATGGTACTTGGTGGTCACGGCGATACCATGGTTCCTATCGTTCGTTATGCCAACGTCAATGGTGTTCCTGTCATGGAGCAGCTGGTACGTAAGTATGGTGATGAGGCGAAAGCTAAAGAAGTTATGACTGCCATGGTTGAGCGCACCAAGGCTGCTGGCGGTGAAGTTGTTAAGTTGTTGGGTAACGGCTCCGCATTCTATAGCCCTGCTTCATCAGCAATTGCAATGGCTGAAGCTATCCTGCGTGACCAGAAGCGTGTGCTCCCTTCCTGTGTTCTTCTGCAAGGCGAGTTTGGCGTTGACAATTATTATGTCGGTGTTCCTTGTATCCTCGGTTCAAAAGGTGTTGAAGGTATCATTGAATTTGAACTTGATGCAGAAGAGCAAGCATTGTTTGACAACTCTGTTGCAGCCGTTAAAGGGCTTATTGATGAGCTTCCAAGTATCCTTCCTGACTTGGCAGACGTCCTGAACAGTTAAACAAGCTTTTCAATAGAAGCTGACTGAATACAACCAAGGGCAATGGCGACATTGCCCTTGTTGCATGTCAGTAATTGAGGTTTGAATTTATAAATATTTTATCTAGACTTACGTTGCTTTATCCAGACTAAATAGTGTCGAAGTATATTCAAATATCTCTTTATATAGACTTGCTTCAGCTTAAGAGTTAGTGCTATATGAGTTCGCGTTTGTCAGATAACAATGTTTGATTGCTGTCGTTGGCAGCATATTTCTTGAAACATCTCTTTATTAACAGGAGACAGTATGGCAGAGAATGCAAAACTTACAAGTGCTGAGCAAATTGTCATTAAGTTTACCGGGGATTCCGGTGATGGCATGCAGCTCATTGGTAATCAGCTTACCGCTCTGGCTGCATTAGACGGTAATGATGTTAACTCCCTTCCTGATTATCCATCAGAAATCCGTGCCCCTGCCGGTACCATTGCAGGTATTTCAGGTTTTCAGATGTGTTTGGGTGATCACAAGATCTACACTGCTGGCGACGCTCCAGATGTTCTGATTGGATTTAACCCAGCAGCAGTTAAGCACAGTTCCAAATTTGTCAAAGCTGGTGGAATGATCATTACTAATTCCGACTCCTTTACTGAAAAAGCGATGGAAAAAGTTGGTTATACCAGCAATCCCTTAGAAGATGGTAGCTTGTCTGGGTATGATGTTAAAGCGATCCCTATGACGACTCTGGTTCGTGAAGCTCTTGCTGAGATGGAAATGCCAATCGCAGCTAAAGACCGTTGTAAAAACTTCTTCACCATGGGTGTTTTGTGCTGGTTGTTTAATAAAGAAAAGCAATTGGTACTGGATTTTATCCAGGAAAAATTTGGCCCGAAAGCTAAAAAGCCATTACTCAAAGTCACTCAAGCCAATACTCTCGCCTTTAAAGCTGGTTTGAATTATGGCGAAACGACCATCATGTTCCAAGAGCGTTATGACCTTGGTGCTGCACAAATCGAAAAAGGTTTGTACCGCAATATTACCGGTAATGATGCTGCCGCACTCGCTATCGCAGCTGCTGGTGAAAAAGCGGGTTTGCAGCCTTTCATCGGTTCATATCCAATTACACCTGCTACTGATTTGCTTCACTATGCATCAGAATTTAAAGATGTCGATCTGATCACCATGCAAATGGAAGATGAGATCGCTGGTATTTGTACAGCTGTTGGTGCTGCTTGTGCTGGCAACTTGGCATTTACCACGACATCCGGACCAGGTCTGGCACTGAAAACTGAAGCTGCTGGTATGGCTTTGATCCTGGAAGTCCCTCTGGTTATTGTTAACGTTCAACGGGGTGGTCCTTGTACTGGCCTGCCGACGAAAACTGAGCAATCTGACTTGCTTCAGGCGATGTTCGGCCGCAATGGTGATAGCTACATGCCTATCATCGCTGCTAACAGTCCTGCAGACTGCTTTGATGCAACTTATCAAGCAGCCAAAATTGCTTTGAAATATCGGACTCCGGTTATTGTTTTAACCGATGGCTATATCGGCCAAGGTAGTTGTCCGTGGAAAGTACCAAAGATGTCTGAACTGGAAGATTTGCGCCCATATGTCAACTTCTGGATTCCTGAAGCGCATCCGGGTGAAGAGTATGTTTCTTACAAGCGCGATCCTGAAACTTTGGCTCGTGACTGGGCAATCCCAGGAACTAAAGGTTGTCAGCATCGCATTGGCACCCTTGAAAAAAATGAATCTGGTGCTGTAAGCCATGATCCAATGGTTCACCAACAAATGACAGAATTTCGTAAAGCCAAAGTTGATAATCTTGCACAGGTTCTTCCTGGTGTTGAAGTCAACGGTAAGGATTCAAACAAAATTCTGGTTATCAGCTGGGGCGGTACCTATGGTGCGGTTAAAGGTGCAGTAGATCGCATGATCGCAGACGGCAAGCCAGTTTCAGGTGTTAATCTTCGTTGGGTATGGCCGTTCCCACCAAATCTTGGCGAGATTATCAGTCGTTTTGATAAGGTCCTCGTGCCCGAGCTGAATATGGGGCAACTGAGCCTGCTTCTGCGCGCCAAGTTTCTGGTTGATGTTGAATCTCTCTCTAAGGTACAGGGCGACCCCTTCCGTGAGTATGAGGTTATCGACAAAGTTAACGAAATGTTAGGAGAATAAAACCATGGCAGATACTCAACTAACTAAAAAATATTTTGCTTCAGATGCTGAAGTAAAGTGGTGTCCAGGTTGTGGCGATTTTGCCATTATGAACGCTGTCCGTAGCGGTATGGTAGCAGCTGGTAAGCCACGTGATGAAGTTGCAATTGTTTCCGGTATTGGTTGCTCTAGTCGTTTTCCTTATTACATGGAAACTTATGGTTTCCATACCATTCATGGACGTGCTGCTGCAGTTGCTTCTGGTATGAAAGTTGCCAATCCTGAACTGGATGTCTGGGTGATCTCTGGTGATGGTGATTCCACTGCAATCGGCGGTAACCATTTTATGCATGTTATCCGCCGCAACGTAAATCTGAACTATGTTTTAATTAATAACAAGATTTATGGTTTGACCAAGGGGCAGTATTCACCAACCTCAGAAATGGGACAGATTTCCAAGACCAGCCCTTATGGTGTTCTTGACTATCCGATGGCACCGGCAAAGGTTGCTATCAGCTTGGGCGGAACCTTTGTTGCTCGTGGCATTGATAAAAACATGAAGTTGAATGAAGAAATCTGTGTGCGTGGTGCTTTGCACAAAGGTCTAAGCTTTATGGAAATCTACGCCAACTGTGTTATTTACAATGACGGTGCCCATGACAAGTTGACCAGCAAAGAAGAAGGTGCTGATTACCATATCATCTTACGTGATGGCGAAAAAATGATCTTTGGCGTCAATAGCCAGCTTTGCCTTGTGCAAGATGGTTTTGGGATTAAAGCTGTAAAAGTCGAGAAAGCAAACGAAGCTGATATCCTGGTTCACGATGAGAAAAATGAAGAAATGGCTTCTATTCTTGCGGGGATGCGTCCAGATAATGGTCTTCCATTGGCATTTGGAGTTATCTTTGCTGATGATCGCAAGAAAACCTATGATGATATGGTTTATGAGCAGGTTGACGCTGTTAAGAAAAAGCGTGGTCGTAGCATGGATGATATCATGCGTGAAGGACATACCTGGACAGTCTAATTTTTTTGTAAATTGGTATTACATTTAGTTTGAGCCCCGGTTATTATAATGACCGGGGCTTATTTTATTTATAAACATAAACTAAATTCTTGATGGAGAAAAATGTGAAGAAACTTCTTATTGTCTTACTATTGTTGACGGTTGCTGTTGGTAGCGTATATGCAGAGGACACCCTCAAGACACAGCAAGAAAAAGTGGGTTACGCTATCGGGATGAATATCGCCACAAATATGATGCAACAAAATATTGATGTCGATGCTGATCAATTAGCTGCTGGTTTAACTGCAGTGTTAAAGGGTGAAAACACAGTCTTGTCTCTGGAAGAAATGGGGCAGGTTCTGACTGCATTCCAACAAGAGATGCAGATGAAGCAAATGGCAGAGATGGCAGCTGAAGCGGCAAAAAATGAAAAAATTGCACAAGAATTTCTAGAGAAAAACGGTAAAATTGACGGTGTTGTAACCTTGGAGAGTGGGCTGCAATATAAGATTATTAAGGCAGGAGAGGGCGCTTCTCCAAAAGCCGATTCAACAGTTCAGGTTCATTATACTGGAACTTTGTTGGATGGAACGGAGTTTGACAGTTCCTACAAGCGTGGGGAGCCGGCAAGCTTTCCTGTTAATGGAGTCATTGCAGGATGGACTGAAGCATTGCAGTTGATGAAAGAAGGAGCCAAATGGCAACTTGTTATTCCTGCAAACTTGGCTTATGCAGAGCGCGGAGCACCACCAATGATTCCACCTAACGCAACTTTAATTTTTGATGTAGAATTATTAAAAATACTATAAATCATAAAGAGTCATACTTTTTGAATGATTTTGATCCTGCCAACTGACGTTGGCAGGATTTTTCAGTTTTTAGGGGGGGATTTTCACTTGGAAGCATCTGACTGACTACAATGAGAATAATTGACGTTAGTAATAATATTTCAAACATGATCGATCTCCCTATCTCTGAATTTGTTGTTGGCAAACTCAAAATAGTTCACCTCTATGACATATTAAGTCACACTGCAGATTAAATTTATTGGGACGATTTAAATCTTGAAAATAGTCAGATTCTGAACCTTCTTTGGCACGATCAGTTCATTGACAGAAGCGCGATAAATCGTATACAGTATGCAAGATTTGGCACTGAATTATTTTTTTGTCAGCACGCTCAAATACTGACAAACAGCCTATTGTGCAGCCTATGCTGCGAAACTGATAATTGGAGGAGAGAGATGATCGAAGCTTATCTTAAACTGGAAGAAGAACGGAATGCACAAGGGATTCCAGCTTTACCGTTGAACCCTGAGCAGACGGCAGGTCTTTGTGATTTACTACAGAGTCCTCCTGCGGGTAAGGAAGAATTCTTGATGAATTTGCTGACAGAGAGAATTTCTCCAGGGGTTGATCCGGCTGCCGAAGTTAAAGCGGCCTTTTTAGCGGAGATTATCGCTGGAACCAAGTCCTCACCTCTTATTAATAAAGTTCAGGCCGTAGAAATTCTTGGCACCATGATTGGTGGCTATAATGTTCAGCCTCTGATTTCTGCACTAAGTGTCGCTGAACTCGCTGATTCTGCAGCTACTGCTCTTTCAACCATGACTTATGTCTATGATGCTGCTGAACAAGTGATTGAATTGTCAAAGAGTAATGCTGCAGCAAAGCAAGTAGTTGAAAGTTGGGCAAAAGCAGAGTGGTTTACCAGCAAGCCAGAAATGCCGGAAATCATTACTGTCAAAGTATTCAAGGTTGAAGGTGAGATCAATACTGATGACTTCTCTCCAGCTGGTGATGCCTGGAGCCGTCCTGATATCCCATTGCACGCTTTGGCCATGGGTAAAACCCGTTTCCCGGGTGGTATTAATGAAATTGCCAAGTGGCGTGAAGAGGGCCACCAGGTTGCTTTTGTCGGTGATGTTGTTGGTACTGGTTCTTCACGTAAATCTGCATGTAACAGTGTTCTCTGGTGTATCGGGAATGATATTCCTGCCGTTCCAAACAAGCGTCGTGGCGGCGTTATTATTGGTAGTGTTATTGCTCCAATCTTCTTTAATACCGCTCAAGATTCAGGTGCCTTACCATTGAAAATGGACGTCACCAAGATGAACATGGGTGATGTCATCACCATTAACACTGCTAAAGGTGAAGTAACTAACGAAGCAGGTGAAGTGATTTCTACTTTTGAAATCAAGCCCGATACCGTTCCTGATGAGTATCGTGCCGGTGGTCGTATCCCATTGATCATTGGTCGTTCGGTAACGACCTTGGCTTGTGCTGCTATCGGGGCAACTGAGCCCGATATCTTTGCACCCGCTGATAATCCAACTCCTAAGCCAGGTCAAGGCTACACTCAAGCACAGAAAATGGTTGGTCGTGCTTGTGGGGTTGAGGGGATCCTTCCAGGAACCGCTTGTGAGCCGAAGATGACCACTGTCGGTTCTCAGGATACAACGGGTCCAATGACTGCTGATGAGTTGAAAGAGCTTGCTTGTCTTAAATTCCAGTCACCAATGTTTATGCAATCTTTCTGTCACACTGCTGCTTATCCAAAGCCAGCTGACGTATTGATGCACAATACCTTGCCGAAGTTTATCTCTGACCGCGCTGGTGTTCCGTTGAATCCAGGTGATGGTGTTATCCACAGCTGGTTGAACCGCCTGTTGGTTCCTGACACTGTCGGTACCGGTGGTGATTCACATACCCGTTTTCCAATTGGTATCAGCTTTCCTGCCGGTTCTGGTCTGATTGCTTTTGCTGGTGCTCTCGGTTTTATGCCTCTTGATATGCCTGAGTCAGTTCTGGTTCGGTTCAAGGGTGAATTCAATGAAGGGATCACTTTACGTGATGCCGTTAATGCAATCCCTCTGTGGGCCATCAAGCAGGGTCATTTAACTGTTCCTAAAAAGAATAAGATCAATATTTTTAATGGCAAAATTCTGGAAATGGAAGGCCTGCCAGATCTTTCAGTTGAACAGGCTTTTGAATTGACTGATGCTGCTGCTGAACGCTCTGCTGCTGCTGGTTGTATCAAGCTTTCCGAAGAGAGTGTCTGTACATATCTGCGTTCAAACGTGGCTCTGATGGAGAAGATGATCGAGGATGGCTATCAGGATGCCCAAACCCTGCGTAATCGTATTGATGCTGTCAACGAGTGGATGAAAGATCCTAAACTTCTCGAAGCTGATGCCAACGCAGAATATGCAGCTGTTATCGAAATTGATCTTGCTGAAATTACTGAGCCAATTCTGGCCTGCCCGAACGATCCTGATGACGTTAAGGTGCTGTCTGAGATCCAGGGTACCGAGATCAAGGACATTTTTATCGGTTCCTGTATGACGAATATTGGTCATTTCCGTGCTGCTGCCAAAATTTGGGAAGGGCACAAATTTAATCCAAACGATCGCATCTGGATCTGTCCTCCAACACGGATGGATCAATCAAAATTGAAGAGCGAATCCTATTTCGCTATTTTTAATCAGGTTGGTGCACGGATTGAAACTCCAGGGTGTTCCCTGTGTATGGGTAATCAGGCACGTGTGCCTGATGGGGTGAATATGTACTCCACCTCGACCCGTAACTTTGATGATCGTATTGGTAATGGAGCCCAGGTTTACCTTGGTAGTGCTGAGCTTGGTGCTGTAACTGCACTCAAAGGAGAGTTGCCAACTCCTGCAGAATACCTGGCGATTTATAAAGAGAAAATTGCACCATTTAAAGATGAAGTGTACGACTACCTGCAGTTTGATAACTTAGGTGATTTCGATGCTGTTTATAAGCGTTGTGATATCTAAGCTGACTTAAGCATCGTCGTTGGTATGAAAAGGCCACTCCAAAGGGGTGGCCTTTTTTTAAGCTTTCAGTATTGGATAATGAATAAAATGAGCCGTTTTCTAACTTCACTGGCCTTGATGCTCGTTGTTTTGTCGTTGAATTCCGCATTTGCATTTGATGGTTTTGATCTCAAGGCTTCTGGTCTGAATGTGGGGATTGGATATCGTTCAGATCAACTCGATTGGAATGTTTCTGGCGATACCAGCGATGAGAATCAGATTATTCTGTCAGAATTGAGCTGGGAAGACATTGAAATAGTACAGCTTCAAGCTAGCGGATGGCTGGAATTTGGTGAACTGCCATTGATCAACAAGAATTCTGTGGTTTTTGCTGATGTGTCATTCGGTAAAATCGTCAGTGGCAGTGTGCAGGATTCTGACTATGCTGCTGCCGATCGAAAAGATGAATGGTCTCGATCTATCAATGATGCCAAAGAAGGGCTTACCGTTGATTTATCTGCAGCTTTTGGACCGATATTTGAGTTTGATAATGTTGCTGGCTTTTCTATAACGCCATTGGTTGGCTATGGCTTTAATATACAGGCACTGACAATGACCAACGGTTATCAGGTTATTTCAGAGACATCACTTCGTCCGGATGGTGTCTCCACTGTTCCAGCTCTCGGTTCCTTTTCTGGCTTGGACAGCTCATATACTGCCTATTGGTATGGCCCCTGGCTAGGGACAAATATTGATTATCAAATCAATGACAAGCTTAAATTCACTCTTGGTGTTGAATACCATTGGGTCGAATATTATGCTGAGGCTGACTGGAATTTACGCGATGATTTTATTCATCCTGTCAGTTTTGAACATGAAGCCACAGGAACCGGTATCGTTTGGAACGTTCAGGGCCACTACTGGCTCACTGAAAAGTGGTCATGGATTCTTAACGGTAATATCCAGAATTGGGAAACAGAGAGTGGTCATGATAGAACCTTTTTTACTGACGGAACTGTAGGCTTGTCACGGCTAAATCAGGTGAATTGGGATTCTTATGCTTTGACCACGAGTGTTGAGTATAGATTTTAAGTCTTTTTAAAGTAGCGGCGAATCCAGAAATTGAGAATGGTCATCAGCAGTAATGCAAAAACAACCAGACCAAACTTGGCTGATAAACCTTGCGCTTGTTGCCAACTACTTCCCCCCAGATATCCAATTCCCGGATAGCAGATTCCCCATAGCAGTGAGCTGATCAAAGCGTAGTAACAAAATGGCCGTCCCGGAAAGCTTGAGAGCCCGGCGATAAAAGGGGTGATTCCACGGATAGGGCCAAGAAATCTTGCAAAAAAAATACTTTTGCCGCCATGATCAACAAAAAAACGTTCGGATCGTCTCACCAGAAGGTGATGTTTTTTAAAGCTTTGAAGTTTGAGAAGCTTTGAACCGTAATAAAACCCCAGCCAAAAACTGAAAAGATCCCCTAATAATGCTCCGGCCATTGTGACACTAGAAAGCAATATCAATGAACATTTACCGTGTAAGACGAGAAAACCGGCAAAAACAACCAGTGTGCTTCCCGGAACAAGTAATCCAATCATCGGGAGGGATTCGCCAAATGCGATCAAGAAAAGAGCCAGAAGGTACGTTATCCCGTCTGGTAATAAAGTGATAAGCTGTTGTATCCCATTTTCCATAAAACCCTAATCTGGTTCAAATTGCTCTTGCCATTGATCAAAAATTGCAACTTTATTTTTGCCATATTCAGCAAGTTTACCACGAACCTTGTCTGCAGTTTTCTCCCGATTGTGTTCCCCCCCCCCTTTAGAATAAAAGAGATCAGCGTAACAGATGATCTGTTCTTCCAGGGTTTCGGGGAGCATATCCCGAGCGGGGAGAGGTAGCTGTTGCTTTTCGATTTCCTCTGCAGTCAAGCCAACGCCAATATGTCGCTCACATACTCTGGCATGTTTAAACAAACCTTCTTTCTCCAGGATCTCTTTTCCTTTGATCCCATGTTGTAGGTAGGATCCCTTTCCATGACATCCCAACTCGGGAGTATCAGTCATGATCATGCCAATATCGTGTAACATTGCTGCTTCTGCCACAAATTTCAAATCAATGGTTTCACCTTGAGCTTGCAGGGAACGACCAATTTTTAATGCTCTGCCGGTGACTTGGCGGCTGTGATTCAATAAAATTTTCTGCGCTTGTGGATTGTGTGAGTAATACTTATTGATAATCTGGATGGGGGAACACAACCGTTTCATTTTGTCGTTGACTCTGGATATGTATCAGGACGGAGAATTTCCGTAAAACTGGTCACAATATCCTGAAATACTGGCAATAAATTATCAAATCTGCTCGATGGATAATCCAGTGAAATTATAAAATCACGCTGTTGACCCTTTAGCGCAATTGTCAGCAGCCCACGTTTTTCATCATGCCCCAGAAATTTCAAAGCTGAGCCCGCTGGGTGTTGAAAAGGTTCTGCTTGACCCGATTTTAATTCTGGCATATCAGCCAAAAAATGACTCAGTAGATCAGGAAGGTCGGTTTCATTGTTGCGGGGCAGGCTCCTGATCAACATATGTCCACCGTCGTCATTTTTTTCGAGGGGATTATCAACTATCCAGCTGACTGTATCCGCTCTGTACTTTGGAGAAGATACGGGTGTTATAACTCGTTTCCAGTTTTGCGGATGCTTAATTGCGAAATCAAGTTTGGCATCAATATAGAGCTGCTCACTGAATTCGTTCATCTGAACTTTTTTGAGTAAAGATGATTGACAGCCTGATAGTGACAACGCAAAACCTATAAGAAGGGTTAAAAGAACCCCCTGAACCTCTCTGAAAAGGTTTTTCTGTGCCGCCATCAATCTTCCCAGTTTATACAAGCTACCGGGCAGTTATCCATGGCTTCTTCAATCTTCTCTTCTGTATCACCCGTTGGGTTGAGGACAGCAGCTTGATGTTCAGAAATCATATGAAATACTTTGGGACAGATACGAGTACAAGTTTCACAGCCGATACAGGCTTCTCCATCAAGAATAGGTATTCTGGGCAT
>JAZBPC010000201.1:0-5147 GCA_036351455.1 Desulfuromusa sp. | reverse complement strand
TGTCCCAATCAAGTACACCGGATCACCGATCAAGGACGCCAAAGGCAACATCAAGGGGGCACTTGAGTACATTCTTGATGTCACTGAAGAACGCAAGAAAAAGCAGGAAGCCGACGAGAAGATCAACAATCTCAACACCATTCCAACACCGATCATGTCCATGGATACCGACTTCAACATCACCTTCATGAATCCGGCTGGAGCTGCCGTTGCCGGGAAAACCCCGGATGAATGTGTGGGACTGAAATGTTTCGATTTGTTCAACACGCCACACTGCAAGACCGAAAAGTGCGCCTGTGACCGGGCAATGAAAACCGATTCAGTTGTCACCGAGGAGACCTTTGCCCGCCCGACAGAAGGGTCTCTTATTCCGATCAAGTACACCGGCTCACCGATCAAGGACGCCAAAGGCAACATCAAGGGGGCACTTGAGTACATCCTTGACGTTACTGAGGAACGAAAGCAGAAGCAGGATGCGGCTGAAAAAATTGCTAATCTTAACGCTATCCCCGCATCTATCATGTCAATCGACACCGATTTTAACATTACCTTTATCAATCCTACTGGTGCCGAACTTGTTGGCAAAACGATCGATGAATGTATCGGCAAAAAATGTTACGAACTTTTCAAAACAGAGAACTGCAACACGGAACGTTGCGGATCCAGCATCGCTATGAAAACGGACCAGGGACATAGCACCAAGGCCAAAGCTGCGCCAAATGCTAAAAAAGGAAGTCTGTATGTGTCGAGCGTTTCGATCAAAGATGCCAAAGGAAACATCAAAGGAGCACTCGAGTACGCCCAGGACATCAGCACCCAGGTTGAGGTTGAAGATATCATAGCTAAAACAACTGCCGGAACAGCGACTATTGTTGAACAAGCCAAAGCCAACATGGAAACAGTCATTGCCTCTGTCGACAAGATCAATGAAAGCATCAACGAGGGTGTCACTCTATTGGCGGCCACTTCTGAAAAAGTAGGTGGAATGCAGACAAGCTCGAATCAGATGCTGGAGCTCTCAAAAAACACAGCAACATTGACAGATAAAGTAGGCCAAGAGGCCCAGACAGGTAAACTTGCGGGAACTGAAGCCGGTGGGAAGTTACAGGAGATCAGCAAGTCAATGCTGACAAATAACGAAATGGTGGAAGGTTTGGTTGCCGAACTCGATAAGATCAGTAGTTTTGTTGACATTATCAAGGATATCGCTTCGCAAACCAACCTGCTGGCCTTCAATGCTGCTATCGAAGCAGCTCGAGCCGGGGACGCCGGACGTGGTTTTGCAGTGGTCGCTGACGAGGTACGCAAACTGGCCGAGAACAGCTCCCGCTCGGCGGTTGATATCTCAGACATCGTTAAAAAGATCGAAAAAGATTCGAAGGAGACCATCGGCTCCATGCAAAAGGGCCGGGATATGCTTGATGAAGGGACTGGCGTTATTAACCGGGCTCTCGATTCCCTTGATGAGATCACCAACGGTATCACGACGATTTCTTCTTCAGTCGCTAATCTTCACGAACAGGCTGATAGTCTGGCGCATGAAAGTAATGAAGTCTGCAGCAAACTTGAGGTCGTCGTTGACAACTCAAAAGAGAATCGCACCAAAATGGAAGCCGTAGGCACTGTAGCCAGCGAAACTGGCACGTCAATGGAATCCTTATCCGAATCCTCCGAAGAACTGGTTGGTGCAGTCAAGAAGCTGGCAGAGGCCTAAATGTACGATGATAGCGTCAAACTGACTTCAGAAAATATGGACACTTTGTTTGCTGAGTGCAGGCAATGTGGAACCTGCTGTAAAACTTACCGGAAAGTGCTCCTGGAGCCGGATGAAATTGACCGGCTTCGGGCACTCGGTGCAGAAATTGGGGTTATGGTCAGCCTCAACGACCTGCGCGACAAAAGCATGGAAACTCTGGTCGAAGAAGCCAAAGGGAAAAAAGCTGTCTACATGATCCATCCCGATGGTAACGGTTGTATATTTCTGCAAAAAGTCAATGGCAATTACCGCTGTAAAATCTATCACTACAGGCCGCGCTCCTGCCAGGGGTTTCGTTGTTCTTTGGCAGACCACTCGATGGAACAGCTATTGCTTAATGATCCAATCTTCCTCCTTGGCGAGGACAGATTCGGAAGAAAGTTAGAGGCACATTAATGCTTGGAAATCGCATTTTCACTGAACGACTGTGCCTGCGAAAAATCGAGGAAGAGGACTTACAGCTGATTTCAGACTGGAGCTCTTCGCATGCCGCGTATGGAGAGTATCTGACGCCCGAAAACCATTCAATCCAGGAGTGCTCTGAACGTTGGAAGAACAGCTCTTATTGGAACGAGAAGTCCAAAACCTTAATCATTGCTCACAAGGAGAAAAATAAGCCGTTAGGGACAATCCGCTTCTGGCAGAAACAGAATGACCATCGTACCGCCCTGGTGGCATTAAAAATCGCTGAACCTGATTGCCGAGGACAGGGATTCGGTACCGAAGCACAACTCGGGCTGATCCACTATCTCTTCACTCAAAAACAGTACCAAGCCGTTGAAATGTTTACCGATCTGGACAATGTGCCGGAACAACGTTGTCTGACAAAGCTGGGATTTACCCTGGTCGACATCCAGACCTATGAAGATCAGAAGGTTCAACGACAGGGTCGCCTTTACCGCTTAACACAGATAGAGTTCGCGCAGCAACTGCAGGAGTACCGATGAACCAGAGTAAAAAAGTTGGTGTCATTCAGGACTCCTGTTTTTTCGATCATCGCGTTGAACGGGCCTCAAAAGAATGTCCGGAACGGCTGCGCAGACTTTATCAAGATATTGATCGGGATCCCAGGTTTAATCGATTAGTTCGAATTCCCGTGCGGAAGGCGTCAGAGGAACAAATCTGCAGAATTCATTCCGAACATTACTTGAAACAGATATTGGCTCATTCCGTCAACCCCGATCCATATAGCTACGATGCCGACACTTACCTGACGACCGAATCACCTCATGTCGCCAAACTTTCCTCCGGCAGTTGTCTGGCTCTGGCCGATGCCCTCATGGAAAGAGAAATCGACACCGGTTTCGCCTTAGTACGCCCCCCGGGGCATCATGCTGAAATCGGAAGGGGGATGGGATTCTGTATCTTTAATAATATTGCCATAACAGCACAGCACCTGATCGACCGGCACGGATTAAACCGTATTATGATCATCGATTTTGATGTCCATCATGGTAATGGAACCCAGGACGCCTTTTATCAAACAGATAAGGTTCTCACCCTCTCTATTCACCAGAACAACTTGTTTCCATTTACGGGAAAAGCGACAGAGATCGGAGAGGGAGAAGGCTGCGGATATAACATCAATATCCCGGTGCCATCACAATTTGGTGATGCTGAGTATAGCTGCCTTTTGGGGACTATCGTGCAAAACGTCGTTGAGAACTACCTTCCGCAAGCCATTCTAGTTTCAGCTGGCTACGACGCGCATATCGATGACCCCATGAGCCAGACAAATATTTCAACAGAAGGTTATTTTGCCATAACACGTGCCCTGAGACATTTTGCGACAAATATCGATGCCCAGCTGCTGTTTGTCCTTGAAGGTGGATATAATTTGTCGTCTCTTTCGGAGTCCGTTCGTGCCAGTCTGCGCGCTCTTGGAGAGCCATTGACCATACCAGGATTTTTGTTTGCCCCCCGAGCTATCCAAATCATTAAAAATGAATGGCCTCAGGAACTCATCCAGAAATGGGTGCCCGATACATTAGATCGTTAATTCTGTCGATCTTATCACCGCCGTAAAACTTATAATCAGAGCGACAATAGCCCTCCCTCAATTGTTGCGAGTCAGATGATTGCCGGATAAGAGCCGCTGAGCATGATGGCTCGACCAGGGTAACAGGCACGATCAAGGCGGCTCAAAATTATTGTAATCTCTTCACCTCTGAATAACGAAAGCAGGAAACCGGATGGTCATTCACCAGACCTGTGGCCTGCATATGCGCATAGATGATCGTCGAGCCAACAAATGACATCCCCCTCTTCTTGAGATCTTTGGAGAGGCGGTCACTTTCAATGGTTGTTGCAGGGACGTCCTCAAGGGTTTGCCGTTTGCCATCGAGCGGTTTTCCACCGACGAATCGCCAGACATAACTATCGAAGCTACCAAATTCTTTTTGTATCTCAAGAAAAACATGGGCGTTTTTACGGGCGGAAAATACTTTCAGGCGATTGCGGATGATATCTGGATTTTTTAACTGCTTTTTAAGTTCAGCATCGCTCATACTGGCGACCTTTTCCGGATCAAAACCTTTGAATGCCTGGCGATATCCTTCGCGTTTTTTCAATACCGTCTCCCAGCTGAGGCCAGCCTGAGCCCCTTCCAGTATCAGCATTTCAAAATGTTTCCGATCATCATGCACCGGAACACCCCACTCTTGGTCGTGATAGGCCCGATACAACTCGGTATCATTGACCCAGCCGCAACGAATTATTGAATGACTGTTTTTCATCTCATTCCCCTCTTTGCTATTCCGGCTCTCCGGAAAATTCATCTTCATAAATCTGAACGTGGTTATGAGTTTTTTTACGACATCAATGCATGGTTAGAAGCTGTACAACGCCAAGGCGAGCAAAACAGGCAGAATAAAAATTAAGGCAAGAGATGAGAGTTGCCAGACGATCAATGCTTTTGTTTTCGCTTTGCCAAACTCCTGGCCGTGTGTTGCGTAAAAAGCTTTGTAGAAACCTTCTATGTTTCCAGTGACTGACATGATAATCGTGTCTTTAAAGCTGACATCGGCGACACCACGAGTCTTCAGATACCGGCAAAAATAGAGAAGGAGCCCACCATGGCAGCAAAACAGAAACATTAATACTGCCGCGAGATACCACATTATTTGGTCATTATTCATGAGTTAAGCTTCAAATGGTTCATGAAAACGGGGTGACAAAATGCTTGCCGACCACTGCAATTTTAGATTTTTCTTCCAATTTAGCACAGATATATTTTCCCTCCAGTTAATCTACTATTAGCCTAAAGACATTAGTTTGTTAGCGTTAGTTTTTAAAATGACAAACTACGCCAATATTCATTGAAAAAGTTACAACATTCAGTGCTAGCCATTTTTACAGTTAAGTGATTTTTGTATAGGTCAACTATTTGCTC
>JAZBPC010000200.1:0-2364 GCA_036351455.1 Desulfuromusa sp. | reverse complement strand
ATTGAGGCAGTAAAGTGCGTTTGATTATTGGCGGAAGATAGTTGCCGGTCACAAAGCGCATATCCTCGATGGTGTAGAACGCTTGGGGATTGTATTTTTTGATGATGGCGATAATTTTTGACAGTTTTTTCCGTTTCACAATACTGAAAATAACCTTCACCGGTCCGGTTTCACCTTGGGCATCGATGCTGGTGACTCCATACCCTTCTTCCCAGAGGACGTGTACCAATTGATCTGCTTCTTTTCGGGTTATAATCCTGATCAGCAGATTTCCCAGAGCAATTCTTTCCTCCAATAGAATGCCTACATAATTTCCTGAAGCAAACCCCAAAGCGAACGCAATATACGTCTGCCATGAGGTAAGGTTCTGCATCACTTGAGCAACGGCAAGAAGCCAGATCAGAGATTCAAAAAAACCAAGCAACGCAGCAAGACCTTTTAACCCCTTGGCAACAAAGATAATCCGCAAGGTGCCAATTGAGACATCCATAATCCGGGCCAGAAAAACCAGGATCGGCAGGATGATAATTGCGTAGGCTGAACTTGATTGTAAGAGTTCCATAACGCGACCTTTTCCATGAAAAAGTTAAAATCGCGGGCGGTTATAGGCTTCTTGCTGCCAAATGACAAGTTAAATTTCACAGCTTGCTGTTCCTCTCCAACAAGCAAACGTTATTTCCTAGATGAACTGTGTTAGACTGGAACGGATTTTTTATTGAATAAGGGCAAATAAAACGGTGCAAAAAAGAACAGAAAAGACATATATAGTCAGTCGCAACAGGTTGCTAAGATTTTTCAACGAATTTTTTTCAATATTTAGGTTGGCATTAAATGGATAAATTACGTGTTGGGTGGCGCGAGTGGTTTTCTCTTCCTGAACTAAGTATTGATAGAATAAAAGCGAAGATTGATACAGGGGCTAGAACCTCTGCGTTACATGCTTTTTTTGTGGAGCCTTTTGAGCAGGATGGTCAAAAAATGGTTCGCTTTGGTGTCCACCCTTTGCCGAAGCAGTCTAGTGTCGAAATTATATGCCAGAGCCCGATTAAGGATTTTCGACAAGTCAGAGATTCTGGTGGGCATGAAGAAATGCGCTACGTGATTGAAACCACGATTCAACTTGGCGAGCGTATCTGGCCGGTTGAAATGACGCTGACCAACCGCGACAATATGAAATTCCGAATGTTACTTGGTCGTACAGCGATGCGGGGAATGGCTGTATTGCCTGATCAGTCTTATCTGTTCGGACGACCTTCAACGAAATAACAACGAAAGTGAGTCAAACATGAAAATAGCAATTTTATCAAGAAATCCCAAACTGTATTCAACCCGCCGTATGGTCGAAGCAGGAACTGAACTGGGACACGAAGTGCACGTTATTGATCCTTTACGTTGTTACATGACTATTGCCAGCCAGCGACCCACAATTCACTACAAAGGGGATGAGTTGAACGGGTTTGACGCTCTGATCCCGCGGATAGGGGCCTCCATCACTTTTTACGGGACAGCTGTCGCACGTCAGTTTGAGATGATGGGAGTTTACAATATCAATGAATCCGTGGCTATCAGCCG
Organism: Desulfuromusa sp.; assembly: GCA_036351455.1. Classification (GTDB taxonomy): domain Bacteria; phylum Desulfobacterota; class Desulfuromonadia; order Desulfuromonadales; family Geopsychrobacteraceae; genus Desulfuromusa. The sequence continues at coordinate 792 of JAZBPC010000200.1, read as the reverse complement.
TTCACGTGACAAATTGCGTAGCTTGCAACTGCTTGCACGTAAAGGGGTTGGCCTACCCGTCACCGGCTTTGCCCACTCAACTCAATATACCAAAGATTTGATTGAGAAAGTTGGTGGTGCGCCACTGGTTATCAAGTTGCTTGAAGGGACACAGGGGATCGGCGTGGTTCTGGCTGAGACAGAGAAGGCTGGGGAAAGTGTTATCGAGGCATTCCGTGGTCTGAATGCAAACATTCTAGTCCAAGAGTTTATCAAGGAAGCCGACGGTGCGGATATCCGTTGTCTGGTGGTTGGTGATAAAGTGGTTGCCGCCATGAAGCGGCAAGGTAAGGAAGGGGAGTTCCGATCCAATTTACATCGTGGTGGCAGTGCCAGCATTGCCCGTTTGACCCCGGAAGAACGTTTGACCGCGGCTCGTGCCGCTAAAATTATGGGATTGAATGTTGCTGGGGTCGATCTACTGCGTTCTAATCATGGCCCCGTGGTGATGGAAGTCAATTCTTCCCCAGGGCTGGAAGGTATTGAGACAGCGACGGGAAAAGATGTTGCCGCTATGATCATTAAGTTTATTGAAAAACAGGCGAAACCTGGAAACACAAGAACCAAGGGTAAGGGATGAGTCATACAGCTGCTTTTGAGTTTGGTGGGGAGACAATTGAACCTGGTGAACGGGCCACTGTTGAATTACCCATGGCGCGCCTTTATACCAGCAATAAAATGACTCTGCCAGTTCACGTCATTCATGGACGCCGCAGTGGCCCCGTCCTTTTTGTCAGCGCTGCTGTGCATGGT
>JAZBPC010000199.1:0-4096 GCA_036351455.1 Desulfuromusa sp. | reverse complement strand
CGGCAAAAATTTTAATGAACAGTGTCGATTTTGCAGAGATTGAACAGTTCCAGGTCAATGGCCAATGGCAGGAAGCAGGTCAAAATCTTGCAGCCGCGGCTCAGGGACTGGAACGTTCCGGGGCGGATATGGTTTTGATCTGTACCAACCTGATGCATAAAGTAGCTCCCATTGTTGAAGCACAAATCAAGGTGCCATTACTCCATATCGCTGATGCTACCGGCAAAGTGATCAAAGGGCAGGGGCTGAAAAAAATTGGCTTGCTGGGAACACGCTACACGATGGAAGAAGATTTTTACCGGCAACGTCTTTGGGATAACTTTGGTCTGGATGTTATTATCCCCGAACCCGAAGATCGGGAATATGTGCATCAGGTGATTTTTGATGAACTTTGTGTAGGGAAATTTACAGATGAATCGCGTAAGAACTATCTGGCCATTATTGATAAATTGCGTCAGCAGGGTGCGGAAGGGGTGATTCTCGGTTGTACCGAAATCCCACTATTGGTTCGTCAGGAAGATACCGATTTGCCGTTATTTAATACAGCGGCATTACATGCCCAATATGCGCTGGAAAAGATCTTCTCTTAACTATGGATTGTTTATGAACAAAGTAGCCCTGCGTGATCAGATTATAACCCGACTGAAGTCTGATTACGCACTGCTTCTGCAGGCGGCAAAGACTGCTCATGCCGCTGCAACCCACGAAGAGAATATTCCCGATAATAAATATGCGACCCTTGGTCTTGAGGCTTCCTATCTTGCTCAGGGGCAGGCAAACCGTGCGCAGGAAATTCTCAAGGCGATACAGATGTTTCAGCAATTGAGTTTGCAGACTTTTACTGCAGCCTCAGCAATTCGTCTGACAGCGGTGGTGCAACTGGAGGATCAGGATGGGGCACTAAGGCTGGTTTTTCTGGGTCCCGCCGCAGGAGGTTTGCTGTTACGGTTTGACGGGGTGGAACTGATGGTTATTACTCCTGGGTCGCCTCTCGGTCGGGAGTTGCTTGGCAAGCAGTGTGGAGACTTGATTGAGCTTCAAAGTGATACCATGCGTGAATACGAAATTATTTCAATTGACTGATATCCGACAATAGCAAGATGGACTGTTTTACCCTTTCAATAGAAATGTTCTCTGTCGCTTCTCGGCGTAATCGAATTCGTGAGTTATTTTCCAGGAGACAACCAGTCTGCGCCAGAACCCACGCAAGAAAATAATCATGACTATGGTTGCAGTCACTCCCCAAAGCAGTCCACTTGAACTTTGATAAATAAAATGGAACTTTTGTTGAATGAAATCATCACCAGATTTGAGCAGAAAGCCGAATAAAACCCCAGATGAAACAGCCAGGAGTAGCTGATGTAGAATAATGCCGTAGCGGATCTGTCCCGGTTTGGCTTTGTTGGCAAGTCGTTTCCAGCGGGTCATCAGTAAGCCGTGCAGGCTGCAGATAATCGCCAGTCCGCTACCAAGGGTGCGCAGAAGTAGATAGCTCGAGATTGCTCCCCAAATGAGGGCAATGATGATGGTATTGAAGTTCAAGGTATTTTCCCTCCAATGGGCCTATTTCCGGTAAGAGCCAATATAAATAGCTGATAGAATCAAAAGGATACCGAAGACCTCAATTCCCCCAGTGGGCCTGCCGAAAAACAAGGTATCCCAGATCAGGGCAAGGGTCGGTTGTAGCAGCAGAACCAAGCCGGCGACTGTGGCCGGGATATGTTTGATAGCCGATGAAATTAATGACCAGCCGATGGTGGTACTGATCACTCCGACTCCGATCAGGGCGAAGAGGGAGGTGCTGTCGGGGATAACAAAGGACGCTCCATTAAACGGGGTCACAACTCCAAGCAACAGCGCACCGGGGATGGAAACCATCAACATTGCTGGGACACTGTTCACGGAACAATCATTCATCGATGTTTTGACCAGCAGGATATAGAATGAATAGAATACAGCTGTGACCAATCCCAGAACAATTCCTAATTTATAGCCACCTGCGAGACTTTCCCAATCCACTCCGGTGATAAACAATAGACCACATAGCGCCATGATGATGGCGAGGATAAACATTTTTGAAATTTTCTGTTTCAGAAACAGCCAGGAAAACAGGGCGGTAAAAAAGACTTGAAAGTTGCCTAGCAAGGTTGAGAGTCCTGGTCCAACCAACTCGATACTGCGATGCCAGCACATGAAATCAATAGCCAGAAAAATCCCGCCGAGCCAAAGCAGAAACCTTGGACGCTGGGCCATTTTCAGGTTCTCCCCGCGAAAAGCCATCAGGACCGACAGGGCTATGGAAGCGAATAGCATCCGGTAGAACCCGGCGCTGTCAGGTGACACGTCTGCAAGTTTTATGAAAATGGGGGAAAAGCTGATGCAGACAGAGCCGAGTAGTAACTTTAAAAGGGGAAATGATGTCGGGACGGTGGTTCTGTTGCGGCTCACTTTTTCTTTATTCCTTTGTTTTGCAGCAAAGTTTCAATTCAGACCATATATAAAAGGAGGTTCTTCCAACGCTGAAAGAGTTGTCGCTTAAAACCAATGATTTGTCCAGCTCATAAGACTCATTTTGCTCGTAAATCAGCTTATTTACTCCGACTGTGTGATAAGGGCGCTAATGGACCCACTCTTCCGGATGAGAGCGCATGATTGATTCTCTGTTGACCCTTACAAAACAAGGGTGTATCAACACCCTGGCGAAATATCATTCAGTCCAGTTTTGCTTACATTGAGTCTATATGATTGGCTTCAAACGAAAACAATTTAAGCTTCTACGAACTGAAGCTGCATTGCTCCTTCCTCTCGCAGTACCGATTCTGGCCGCGCAACTGGCGCAGCAAGCTCTTTCTTTTACCGATACGGTGATGGCAGGGCGAGTGAGTACCAATGATCTGGCTGGTGTTGCTGTGGGTGGCAGTATCTGGGGACCGCTGTTTCTGTTTCTTTATGGAGTGCTTCTGGCGATCACCCCTATGGTTGCACAATTATATGGGGCGGGAAAAATTTCTGAGACCGGCCCCTTGGCGCGTCGTGGCGTTCTTGTCTCGTTCCCGCTGGTTCTCATAACCATCCTGTTGTTACGTAATGCCAGTATCATCTTTTCCCCTATGGGGGTCGATCCCCAGATCGCCGTTATTTCTGCTGACTACCTTAAAGCGATTTCCTGGGGCGTTCCAGCGCTGACTCTGTTTTTTTTGTTACGCAATCTGAGTGAAGGTCTCGGGATGGTACGGCCAAGCATGCTGATTGGTCTGGCCAGCATTCCTGTGAATGTGGCAGGCAATTATATCTTTATTTACGGTAAACTCGGTTTTCCAGCTATGGGAGGCGTCGGTTGCGGCTGGGCATCAGCGCTTAGCCTTTGGTTCATGTGTGGCTGCATGCTGCTGACTATCTGGCGTGTCAGACGTTATAACATGACCTATTTTTTTGACCTCAGTAAAAAATGTGGTGCCGAGGGCGCAGTGCAGTTTATTCGTCTGGGGCTGCCGATTGGTTTTTCCCTGCTGGTAGAAGCCAGTATCTTTGCTTTGATTGCCCTGTTTTTGTCTCCATTGGGAGCCATGACGGTTGCTTCTCATCAGATTACCCTCAACTACTCCTCTCTGATCTTCATGATCCCTTTGAGTCTTTCCAGTGCTATCACCATTCGTGTTGGCCACGCTATTGGCAGGCAACGCTTTGACAGGGCCAGACTGGTGAGTATCGCGGGGATATCCCTGAATTCATTGATTGCTCTTCTGACTGCAACCCTGACGGTGGTTTTTGCCAGAAATATTGCCGGCATTTACACTCATGATCCGCAGGTTATCACCATTGCTGTCGGCCTCCTGTATTTGAACGCTCTGTACCAGTTTTCCGATGCTTTTCAGGTGAGTGCTGCCGCTGCTCTGCGTGGTTATAAGGATACGCGTGTGCCGCTGTTGATGGTTGTTATTGCTTATTGGGTGATTGGTCTACCTCTGGGCTACAGCCTGGCTCTGACCGATATTTTTGGTGTTCCGCTGGGAGCCAAAGGTTTTTGGATCAGCCTGATTATTGGCCTCACAGTTGCCGCGATTCTGCTTGGGCTCCGGTTGCGTAAGGTTGGGCT
>JAZBPC010000198.1:0-15617 GCA_036351455.1 Desulfuromusa sp. | reverse complement strand
TTAAATGTGAAAGAAAAGCTGCAAAAGTGTCCCAGCCAGGAAATGATTCCGAGTAGATCATCAGTCCCTTCAGCGTACCTGTTTCAGCAATAAAAGGATCAATATCTCGATTTAATGCTACAAAATCTTGAGCTTCCAAAGGATCTTCAGGAGCAACGATCAGGATGCTTTCGTCACGAATTAACTCATATTTGAGCATTTCTAACTCCTTATTTTAAGTGTTATGGATTCATAATAAAAATACCTTGAATCTATCAAAATACAAGGTTCCAAATGAATCTTACCAATTTGTAATATTGTGGAAAGATCCTGTTAATAATGAGTGTGTATAGTTAAGCTAAATCCACTGATTGAAATGATCAATTAAGACTTCAAGGAGAAGAATATGAAAAAGTTGATGCAGGTCCTGTTTTCAATTTTCTTTGCGACAACAATCTCTCTTCCTGCTGATGCACTTGTGAATCCAAACGATGAGGTAGATGACACTATTGACGAACAAGCAATGAATTCTGTCGATACGGATAGTTATAAGTTGGCTTTTATCACGGGAGATTTTGGTCTTCATCAGATAAGTGCGGGCGAAACTATGAGATCTGAATCTCCTGTGATATTTGTAAGTGACCCAATGGGGAAGATTGTAAAAGATGCACAAGTGGTGACAACCATTATAGATAAGAACGGACGCCAGTTGATGTGTCTTGCTCATCCGTTCAAAAGTGGTTATTTGCTACCCACTTACCATCTGTTCCCGGGGCGGTATCGTGTTGAGGCTGAAATTATTACAAATGGCGCGTTGTTGACGGAAGAATTCAGCTTTGTGAAGGCCTGAACTCTAAATCATCAACACACTGATTAATTGCATAATAAAGTGTGAATATTTACAATAACCACTCGACACAAATGATCAACTTTTATTTTTGCAGTTACAGAGGACGTAAAGATGCGAGTCCTGTTGATTGAAGATGATACAGATACGGCTGCGTACTTGTCTAAGAGTCTGGATGAGTGCGGACACACCGTGAATCATGCAGATAATGGCAAGGATGGCCTGTACATGGCTCTGGACCAAACCTATGAAGTTTTGGTCGTCGACCGAATGCTTCCTGGCCTGGATGGGCTGGGGATAATTCGGGCAGTGCGTGCAGCAGGTAATAGTACGCCGGTGTTGATCCTTAGCGCTCTTGGTGAGGTTGATGCACGGGTTGAGGGGCTCCGCGCTGGAGGAGATGATTATCTGACTAAACCTTTTTCTTTTTCTGAGTTACTTGCGCGGTTGGAAGTCCTGGTTCGAAGAACTTCAACAGCCAATGAAAAGACCACCAACCTCAAAGTTGGTGATTTGGAAATGGATCTGCTTACCAGGTTAGTTAAACGCAATGGTATAAATATAGATTTACAGCCGCGCGAGTTTCGATTGTTAGAGTTTCTGATGCGCTATAGTGGTCAGGTCGTCACTCGAACCATGCTGCTGGAAAGTGTCTGGGATTATAATTTCGATCCTCAAACGAACGTTATCGATGTTCATATCAGTCGTTTGCGTAGCAAAATAGACAAACAGTTCGATAATCCGCTACTGCATACCATCCGGGGTGCAGGGTATGTCCTCCGTGAAGATCTCTAAGCTATTCAAAAGCTCGACCTTTCGCCTTGCATTGATCTATATGGCTTTGTTTGGTCTGTCGGTGTTGCTGCTGCTCGGTTTCATCTATTGGTCTACCGCTGGCTATATGGTTCGCCAGACTGAAGCTACCATCGAAGCTGAGATCACGGGACTGGCTGAACGCTATGATCTGTCGGGTTTTCCAGGGCTGAGTGACGTTCTCGGTGAACGATTGACGCGGTCGGGAGTTAATGACTCACTGTATCTTCTTACTGATCAGCAGTTTAAGCCAATTCTAGGTAATCTTGAAAAATGGCCAGATGGACAAACTTCTGAACAGGGGTGGCTGTCATTTTATGTTGATTCTAAGGGCTCTCGCCCGACTGGACAACATAAAGCCCTGGCTCGAATATTTCCTCTTCAAGGAGATTTTCACCTTTTGGTTGGCCGTGATATTCATTCTTTGGAAGAGGTACAAAAACTCATAAGCGAAGCTCTCTTTTGGGGGCTGATCATAACACTCGTGCTGGCTTTGATCGGTGGCTTTATGATGAGCAGAACCATGGTTCACAAGATTGAAGTCATCAATGATACCTGTCACCGAATTATGGATGGAGATCTGACACAACGTATACCACGATCGGGGGGCGATGATGATTTTGATAAGCTGGTCGGTACACTTAATCAGATGCTTGATCAGATTGAAGTCCTGATGCAGGGTGTTAAACAGGTGACCAATAATATTGCCCACGATTTACGTACCCCTCTCAGTCGTTTGCGTCGTCGCCTTGATATGCTTCGCGGCCGTGATTTAACATTTGAAAGCGATGATGAGCTTCTTGAGCAGGCAATCAGTGAAGCCGATGGCCTTCTGCAAACATTTAAAGCGCTGCTTCGCATCAGTGAAGTTGAGTCGGGAAGTCGCCTGGTTGGTTTTAAGGATGTCGATATAACTTCCCTTTTGGAGGATCTGATCGACTTTTACGGTCCCGTGGCAGAAGAAAAAGGACAGACTATAGATGCTGCGAAACAGCAGTTACGAGCACTAAGGGGAGACCGTGATCTGTTGTTTCAGGCTTTTGCCAATATTTTGGATAATGCTATTAAATACACCCCAACGGGTGGGCACATCAAACTCATTTCCGAAGATCAACCAAACCTGTTGCAGGTTTCAATCATCGATACTGGAATGGGAATTCCTGCTGCTGATCGTGAAAAAGTTCTGGAGAGGTTTTATCGCCTTGAGGTGAGCAGATCGTCTCCAGGAAACGGCCTTGGGTTGAGTCTTGTTGATGCCATCGTCAAGCTGCATCATGGCCATATTACGTTTTCAGACAACCTCCCTGGCCTAAATGTGACAATCTCTTTGCCTCGGAATTAATCATTTGGCAGTTTCTGAATAATAATCCTAATCACAATTCCCTGTTATTCATAGCGTAATGCGTCGATAGGATTGAGGTTGGCTGCTTTTCGTGCTGGGTAGAAACCGAAAAATATACCTACTGCTGCAGTAAAAAAGACCGCCATAGCGATCACAGCAGGATTGATGACCAGGCTGATACCTAGCAATTGACCACCAAGGGCAGCGCCGCCAAGCCCGGCACCGATGCCGATGATTCCACCGAATAAACTTAAGGTGGCTGATTCGATGAGGAACTGGGCAAGAATATCACGAGGTCGAGCCCCTATAGCGAGGCGGATACCAATTTCTCGAGTGCGTTCGGTGACTGAAACCAGCATGATATTCATAATTCCGATTCCGCCAACCAGAAGAGAAACACCAGCAATGGCAGAAAGAAGCATAGTAAGGGTCCCGGTAACTCGGGTTGCCATCTGGTTGATTTCTGTTTGATCTCGAAGCCTGAAATCATCACCGGTCTCAGCCGTAAGACGATGGGCAGCGCGGAGAATCTGTTGAACTTCAGCTTTGGCCTCACCCATCAGTTCAGAACTTACAGCGCTGGCGACTATGGATCGTAAGGTTTTGCCATCCCCGAGACGATAAAGGACCGTAGTGCTGGGAGCCAGAATAACATCATCCTGATCACTTCCCATTGCTGATTGTCCTTTACTGCTCAGTGTCCCTATGACTTTGAACGGAACGCTGCCAATGCGGATGTTGGCTCCAATCGGATTTTCGCCAGGGAAAAGTTGTTCAGCGACGGTCTGACCCAGTAAAGCAACCTTGGCTCTGGTCCTTAAATCACGGTCACTGAAAATACGGCCAGAAGCAATCTGGTAGTTGCGGATGGACAGATATTCGATGTCTCCACCATAAATACTGGTGTTCCAGTTGTTGGCTCCCGAGACTACTTGGCTCTGGACCCGGATCTCTGGAGAGACCGCTTGGAGTCGTGTTGCGTTATTGCGTAAAATGGTAACGTCTTTTAGTTTGAGAGTCCCCATACTGCCCGCACCACCATGAACCCCTCCAATCTGGCTACTTCCGGGTCTGATAATCAGGAGGTTAGTGCCGAGGCTGGCGACCTGACCTTCAATGTCTTTTTGTGACCCTTGTCCGAGAGCAACCAGACAAATGACTGCTCCGACGCCAATAATAATTCCCAGCATGGTCAGCAGACTGCGCATTTTGTTGCGGGCAATACTCTTAATCGCTACGAGGAGCAGTTTACGCCACTTCATGGGTTTTCCTCGTGGGGGAGCGCGGTCAGGTCAGAAGCGGCATCACGGGGTTGAAGAATCTTTTCATCACGGCAGATACGCCCGTCACGTAACTCTACCAAACGGGAAGCGTAGCGGGAAACATCTGTCTCGTGAGTCACCAACACAACAGTCAGTCCTTCACCGTTGAGTTTCTGGAACAAAGACAGAACCTCCAGGGTAGTACGGCTATCGAGATTGCCGGTCGGTTCATCGGCAAGAACAATGGCAGGTTTATTCACAAGTGCTCTGGCGATAGCGACTCGCTGCTGTTGTCCACCGGAAAGTTGGTTAGGGTGATGGTGCAGTCGATCGCCGAGTCCAACCCGGGTCAGAGCAGTGACAGCGCTTTCATGAGGTTGAGGAATGCGTTGGCGACGATCGTAAAGAAGAGGAAGTTCAACATTCTCCAATGCCGTGGTACGCGGTAGCAGATTAAACCCCTGAAAAACAAAGCCAATCTTCTCGTTACGCAGGTCAGCAAGCCGATTGCGGTTCAGGGTAGCGACCGGGACACCGTCAAGCAGGTATTCGCCGCTGGTTGGCAAGTCAAGACAACCGAGGATGTTCATCAACGTCGACTTTCCGCTACCGGAACTCCCCATAACAGCGATGAATTCTCCCTGCTGTATGCTGAGAGAAACTCCTTGCAAGGCGTGAACCTGAACATCCCCAAGGTCAAAAACCTTGGTTACCTCCTTTATCCTAAGTGTTTCTGTGCTCACCGGCGAGGCCTTCCGCGCATTGAGCCAAACAATGAAAAAGCTCCCTTTGACTTTACCGTGTTTTGTTTATAGCCAGTCACCACAGCTGTGCCTTCCTGTAAATTTCCTGAGGTAACAACGGTCAACAGACCATCGGAAATTCCGGCAGTGATAGTTACAGGTTTGAGTTTGTCTGTTGAATCAACAACGTAGACACGGCTGTCAGGTTTGCTCCGAGGTGCCCTTGGATTTGTGGCTTTATCCTGCAGACTAGGATTAAAGCGTAAGGCCGCGCTGGGAACCAACAGCGCATCTTCTGCCTGATCAATAATAAAATCAACAGTTGCAGTCATTCCAGGCAACAGCAGCCCCAGATTGTTGTCAGCGGCGACGATGACAGTGTAGGTTACCACGTTCTGCACGGTGGTCGGTTGTAGACGAACTTGACGAACAATGCCAAAGAAAGTTTGTTCAGGGTAACTCTGAACAGCAAAGCGTACCTGCTGTCCTTGCCGGATTTGACCAATGTCGGTTTCATCAACAGCGGCCTCTATTTGCATCCGCGCAAGATCCTTGGCAATAATAAACAGGGTAGGGGTGTTGAGACTTGCGGCTACGGTTTGCCCAGCATCGACACTGCGCTGGATGACCGTTCCGGCTATAGGTGAGCGTACCACTGAGTTGTTGAGGTTTATCCGCGCCCGATCCAAACCTGCCTGAGCTGAGTCAAGAGCTGCTTTGGCTTTGTCGGCATTGATTTGATAGGGTAAGAATTCCTGAGCCGAAAGGTAATCCTTCTCAAACAAGGGTCGATTTCGTGCCAAGTCTTTTTGTGCCAGGTCCAGTCCGGCAAGGGCATGGTCAACAGCCCCCTGAGCATCGGCTACTGCAGCAGTAAACAAGCCTGGCTTAAGGGATGCCAGGACTTGTCCCTTGGTCACCTGGTCATTAAAGTCAACCAGCACTTTTTCGACGGTACCTGACACTTCAGTACCGACATCTACTGTTTCTAGTGCAGCCAGTGTGCCTGTACAGGAAACGGCGAGTTCCAGAGTTCCGCGATTGATGATGGTGGTTTGAAAACCTCTTTCCTGAATGTCTTCTGCATCGCCGTTCCACCATTTTAATGTTAGGACAACAATAGTGACTAAGAGAAGAGCAATTCCACTGCGCAAGATGACTTTAGACCAAAGTTTCACGATGAGCTCTCCTGGGTGTTGAGCGTGTGTATCAGTATTTCAATGTCACCACGGACGTAACCGATATTCAGCCCCTGCAAAAGGACGCCATAACGGGCATAGACTTCGTTTCCTTGAGCTTGAATAAAGTTTGCTCGTGCCGTAGAAAGTTCCACCCAGTTCGCTGCTCCGACCTGGTAACGGGCTTCGCTGGATTCAAGAGCCTGACGTGCATAGTCGAGTTGTCGAATGGTGGATGTCAGCTGCAATTTTGCTCGCTGGTAATCGGCTATTGCCTGCCCAACCTCTAAACCTATCTGCTGCTGCAACTTGGTTTTAGTGGTCGTCGCATCTGCTTCTGCAATTTTGGCCTGAGCAACGTTGGTGCGGGTCTGATAACGGTCGAAAATAGGGACCGTCAGGGTGAGTCCTATAGTTGCCGCCCGATTGTCGTCGAACTGGCCAGAAAAATTGCCGCTACTGGCACTGTTGTAATTGCTTCCAGTTGTTGCCTGCAGGTCCAGACTAGGAAAATATCCAGCTCTAGCAGCTTTGGTTTGTAATTGAGCGGCTTCAATTTGACGCTGTAGGGCAATAAGATCAGGACGTGTGATAAGCGCTTGTTCTATGGCCAGGTTCGGATTGAGATCTTCAGGTGTGATATCTAATCCGCTTGAGTCGATGGGGAGTACTTCGATAGAAACGGGCTGAGTATGACCGAGCATCTGCAATATTCGCAGCTTTGAAACCTGTAAGTTTCGTTCAGCATCAGCCAGACTAAACTCTGCCTGAGCAGTCGCTGCTCGTTGCTGGTAGTAGTCAGTGATGGAACGGTTTCCCGCACTGTAGAATGCCTCAATCTGCTGTTCGAGATCCTGCTGACTTTTAAGGTTTTGTAGAGCGACCTGAACTAACTCTTTATTAATAAGGATATCCGTGTAGTCGCTGGCAACTGTAAAGACCGCAAACTGTTGCTGTCGGCGTAAATTCGCATTTGCTTCCTGGTGTTGCTGTCGCGAGGCATCTAGAGTCGCCTGATCAGAAAATCCGTTAAACAAATTGATACTGGTAGCAAGTTGCAGATTGGCGTTACGGTAAGAGTTGTCTTCGCCAGGCGAATTTTGTTGTCTAAAGTTTTGGTTACTACTGATACTTCCTTGCAGCGAAGGTAAAAATCTGCCATTAGCGGTTTCGATAGAAACTTTTGCTGACTGTACGCGATTGCGAGAGAGAGCCAGGTCAGAATTATTATCCAGGGCCAGTGTGACCGCCTGTGATAGCGTCAATCGTAGTGATTCACCGCCAATATCCTCAGCGAAGCTGTGGGAAGGTATCAACAGTAAAAGTATTAAGGTTAAGCGTAGGTAGAAGACCATGTATGTGTCCTGAATATTTCTGTAAGCCTTGATAAGTTGAATTTGAGCTGTTAAAGCGTTGTGCCTACTATAGTATCGCAAAACAGGAATAAACTGAGATAGCTAAAGAAATTATCATGTACGGAATATACAAGATTTAACCAGGAGAACATATTGATAAATGAATTGTTGAAGTAAAGTTTTGTTAAGCAATGAAAGATCTTGATGAAATCTACTTTGAAACAGAACGGGTCTAATATTTAAGAGATGGTAGTTACAGGATATTTGCTTGCGAAGCATTTGTCATTGATCATAATCTTGGTAAATAACTAAATTAAACGCCAAGGGGAGTAAAGCATATCATCTGTTGGTCAGGGGCGGTCAGGGATATTATTGCAATTGCAGTAATGACACAGAGACTCAATCCATAGACTAATAGAAGCCTCTTTTCACTGTTGAGCCTGAAGTATCTATTTTAAGTAACTGGTTTATTGAATTCATCAGTGTGGCTGATTTAAAGGGTTTGGTGATGTACTGATCGCCGCCGACTTGCTTCCCCTTGAGAATATCTGCAGGAGTACTTTTCCCCGAAAGAAAAATAACTGGGATATGTTGGGTCTTGGCGTTGCTTTTAAGTTGCTTGCAGATTTCTAGTCCATCTAAACCAGGAAGCATGACGTCCAGCAAGATGAGATCGGGAGGATTGTTTGCAATGTTATTAAACGCATCGTTTCCAGACATGGCAGCACTGGCCTGATAACCTGCAGATGCTAGGAGTATGCATTCAAGGTTCAAGATGCTTTCATCATCCTCAACGACAAGAATCTTAGGTGGCATGTTATCAAATCTCTCTTTTAATTGGTTTCTGGTTAATATGGACGAAATTAAATTTTCTGGAGAATCGCTTTTGTTGGTAACGCAAAGAAATTTTAACAGAACAATGCGAGAACACAAGCAGCTTAAAAAGGAAAATCACTATTCATGTAATTGTTGATAAGTCATGATAAGTCATGAATTTGACAATATGATTACAAACCTGTAGAGTAGGTGGACTAGACGGCATCCTGCCAGGATGTTCCGATCTTGTCCCGCAAGGGAATCGTTAAGATCTGCACTCATGGTGTAGTTTCGCTGATTCCCTTTTCTTTCAGGGTTGCGCTTGATTATGTGGTTCCCACAATTCGAGTCGCGGGTCGCCCTGTCCGTTTTAAAATTTAATACACTTATTCTGGGGCGCTGCTGACAGCAGATAACCTTCCATTTGCTTCAATTCTCTATCGGCTTTTGCTCTAGTTATTTGATTTTATTGGATATTGTTAATTGCCTCAGTATCTCAGAGGTGTTGATAACTGTCTGAATTTAAGGAGAAAAGATGGATGCAGATGTGAAAATTGAAGTTAAGAATTTATATAAAATTTTTGGACCACATCCCAAAAATGCCATGGCTATGCTTGAAAAAGGCTTGGACAAGGACGAGATCTTTGAAAAGACCGAGACAACAGTTGGTGTTCAAGATGCAAGCTTTGAGATCATGAAAGGCGAAATATTCGTAATTATGGGCCTTTCCGGGTCAGGTAAGTCGACTATGGTGCGGATGCTTAATCGATTAATTGAACCCACCGCAGGGAAGGTCCTTGTTGACGGTGATGATATCACCGCGATGAGTGATGATCAGCTCGTTAAAATGCGTCGTGCTAAGATGAGCATGGTCTTTCAATCCTTTGCATTGATGCCACATATGACGGTGCTACAGAACGCAGCATTTGGTCTGGAAATGGATGGCATTGACAAAGCGACTCGTGAGTCACGCGCCCTCAAGGCTCTGGAACAAGTCGGTCTTGATGCCTGGGCTGAAAGTAAGCCAAATGAGTTGTCGGGAGGGATGCAGCAGCGTGTTGGACTCGCTCGCGGACTAGCCGTTGACCCGGACGTCTTGCTCATGGATGAAGCTTTCTCTGCTTTAGATCCGCTCATTCGTACTGAGATGCAGGATGAACTCCTGAAATTACAATCAAAAGCAAAGCGAACAATTGTATTTATTTCCCATGATCTCGATGAGGCCATGCGGATTGGTGACCGGATAGCCATTATGGAAGGGGGTCGAGTGGTTCAGGTCGGTACTCCAGAAGAGATTCTTCAAAATCCCGCTGACGACTACGTTCGAGCATTTTTCCGTGGGGTTGATCCGACAAATATCTTATCCGCCGGTGATATTGCTGCCGCGACTCAGGTGACCATTCCGATTACTGATGGAAGGAACCCTCGTGCAGGGTTACAGCGTCTGATCAAGAACGATCGCGACTACGCCTATGTTCTTGATAGTGACAAAGTTTTTAAAGGAATAGTCTCTACAGAATCCCTTCATGAGCTACTTGAACAAGAAGATGTTCAGCATCTGATTCCTCATGCTTATTTGGATGAAGTTGTGGCAGCACATAAGGATGATTCCCTGCAGGATATTCTGCCTAAAGTTGCCGCACATCCTTGGCCACTACCGATACTTGATGATGAAGGCCGGTTCCTTGGAGCTGTTTCGAAGAATTTATTCTTGCGTACCCTGCATCGTAGTGAGTCGGAAGAGCAATCTGAGGCGAAGGTTTGAGAGGAAAAGAGGTATAAAAAATGCGTATTTTTGATTTTGATGAACAATTGATTCCACTTGATGAATGGGTACAGTCCGCAGTTGACTGGCTGGTTCTAAACTACCGAGAGTTCTTTCAGATGCTCAAGGCCCCCATCGAACTTTGCCTTAATGGATTGGAGTGGCTATTTACTTCTTTGCCACCATCAATCCTTATCATTCTGTTTGCATTTGCCGCCTGGCGTTATGCTGGGAAAGGGGTCACGGTATTTACTGTTTTAACATTCTTACTGATTGGTTATCTCGGTCTTTGGGATGCTACTATGATTACCTTGGCAATGGTCATCAGTTCTGTTTTTTTCTGTGCTTTGGTTGGTATTCCTCTGGGAATTATGTCTGGTCGCAACGATCGCTTTGAGGTTTTTCTGCGACCGTTTCTTGATGCCATGCAAACCATCCCGCCATTTGTTTATCTGGTTCCGGTGGTCATGCTGTTTAGTATCGGAACCGTCTCAGGGATTCTTGCTACTATTGTTTTTGCCCTACCGCCAATCATTCGTTTGACCAACCTGGGAATCCGTCAAGTTCATCCGGAACTAGTTGAAGCTGCTCTTGCTTTTGGTGCTACATCCAAGCAGGTTTTGTTTAAGGTCCAGTTTCCTCTGGCGCTGCCATCAATTATGGCGGGCTTGAATCAAACTCTGATGATGGCCCTGTCAATGGTTGTTATCGCAGCACTTATCGGTGCTGGTGGCCTGGGGAATCCTGTGGTTCAGGGCTTGAATACACTGGAAATTGGTTTAGCGACTATCGGTGGTCTGTCAATTGTTCTGTTGGCCATGGTACTTGACCGGATAACTCAAGGGTTTGGCACAAAATAATTATTGTTCACCCATCACCTATTTCAACAACAAGGAGAAAAAGATGAAAAGAATTTTACTAGTTTTACTGTTGCTGTCTCTGGCCATACCGGCTTTGGCAGATTATGACAAACCCGGTAAAGGGGTTAAGGTTCAACCTGCCCGAGCTACCTGGAATACTGGCTATTTTCAAGAAGCCCTGGTGCGTGAAGGTTTAAAAGAGCTTGGCTACAAAGCAAAGGCACCAAAAGAATTACAAAATCCTCTTTTTTATCAAGCCGTAACCCTCGGTGATGTTGATTACTGGACCAATGGCTGGTTCCCTAACCACACAAGTCAACTCCCCAAAGGTTATGAAGGAAAAATTGAAATTGTTGGTTATGTAGCTAAAGCCGGTGGTTTACAAGGGTATCTGGTATCAAAAAAAGAAGTCGATAAGTTTGGTATCAAATCTCTTGATGATTTTAAGCGTCCTGAAGTCATGAAAGCCTTTGACTCTAATGGCGATGGCAAAGCTGACCTCACTGCTTGCCCTCCAGGTTGGGGTTGTGAAAAAGTTATTACCCACCATTTTGATGTTTATGGACTTGATGACTATATCAATCCAATCAAAGCTGGATATTCTGCCAGTATGGCTGATGTTCTTGCTCGAAATAGTGCCGGTGAGCCGGTTTTCTTCTACACCTGGGCTCCAAACTGGACTATTTTTAAACTGAAGCCTGGCAAAGATGTTATGTGGATTAACGTTCCAAAGATCATGCCCCTAGATTCTCAAAAACCAGGTGAAGATAGAATGACAGTCAGTGGAGTTGAAGGTTCCGTCACTGATCCACTGAAAGCGGGATTCGTTGTTAGTGACATTCAGGTTGTTGCCAATAGTAAGTTTCTGGCTAAAAACCCGGCAGCAAAGAAATTTTTTGAAGTATTTAACTTGCCTCTTTCTGATATTAACGCTCAAAACACCAAGATGCAGGATGGTGAAAAATCGGAAAAAGATATCGCTCGTCACGTCCAAGATTGGATTAGTGCGAATCAAGATAAATGGAATGGTTGGCTTGAGGCAGCTCGCAAAGCCGCCAAGTAAAAAAATAGCTCAATTTGTATAAATAAAAAGCCGGAGGATATTTTCTCCGGCTTTTTGTTTTTTATAACATTTAAATAACTAAAATCTATTGCTGCAAACCCTCTTTTCTAAAAATCATCTCCGTCTAGGGTTTAAATGAATTTATTCGCCATTTCTTCTCTCTTTCTATTTTCTGGTTTGCTTATTGCGTACTAGAGATGAGTAAAATATTGTCGAATATATCATCTCTTGACGTTTAGTCTTCTGGTCAGGTTAACTATAAAATGTCTTAGACTCAGGTGACCTGCCTGGCGAGACAATCAATAATTATATGGTGTAGAATTAACTTAAAGAGGAAAGGTTTTATAATGTTTAAATTCAATTTTCAAAACCCGACAAAAATCATATTTGGTGAAGGACGTATCAAAGAAGTATCCAAAGAGATTGACAAAAACCTCCGGATACTGGTGACTTATGGCGGTGGCAGCATTAAAAAGAATGGGGTTCTTGATCAGGTTAAAACTGCATTGAAGGGCTATTCTCTCTTTGAGTTCGCAGGTATCGAACCAAACCCAAGCTATGAAACACTTATGAAAGCGGTAGAACTGGTTCAAAAAGAGAAGATTGACTACATTCTGGCTGTGGGGGGAGGGTCGGTTATCGACGGCACGAAATTTATTGCTGCGGCAGTGAATTTTCATGGAGATCCATGGGACCTCCTGGCTAAACAGGCTGCTGTTGAGAGTGCGCTGCCATTTGGATGCATTCTTACTCTGCCCGCGACTGGCTCTGAAATGAACAGTGGTGCAGTTGTGACCCGGCGTTCTATTCAAACTAAATTACCTTTCTCCAGCCCTCTACTGTATCCTCAATTTTCAGTGCTGGATCCGACCACAACTTACAGTCTTCCAACGGTGCAAATCAGTAATGGTGTTGTTGATGCATTCGTCCATGTTGTTGAACAATATCTGACTTATCCGGTGAACGCGAAGGTTCAGGATCGTTTTGCCGAAGGGTTGCTGCTCACATTGATAGAAGAGGGACCCATAGCTTTGCAAGAGCCTCAGAATTATGATGTGCGGGCAAATATTATGTGGTGCGCAACTCTGGCTCTTAATGGATTGATTGGAGTGGGTGTTCCTCAGGATTGGGCAACCCATATGATCGGCCATGAATTGACCGCCATGTATGGTCTTGACCATGCGCAAACTCTTGCTATCGTTCTGCCTTCTGTCTTGACCGTAATGAAGGAACAGAAACAAACTAAGCTTTTACAGTATGCTGAACGTGTTTGGGGTCTTTGTGATGGTGAAGACGCCGAGCGGATCGATATGGCCATTCTGAAAACGCGATCTTTTTTCGAGAGCTTGAATGTTAAAACTCGATTGAGTGACTACGGCATTGAAAATGAGGGCATTGGTAAGTTGGTGACTCAACTGGAACAACATGGCATGGTGAAACTTGGTGAAAAAAGAAATATTACTCCTGAGATCAGTCGAAAGGTCCTCGAAATTAGCTTCTGATAAGTTTTATAGCTGGATAGATATTCATATCTAAAATTAAAAAGGGGCCGGCAAATCAAGGAGTATCTTATGAGTCCTGAGTTTTTATATACGATTGGTATTTCCGTTGCGATAATTATGGCTGTGTGCTGGTCGTTTATTCTGGACAAACAGAAACCACCAAGCATAAAAGAATTTATAGCGAAGCTGGTCGCAAGAGCTCTTTTTATTGTTGCCATGTTCGCGGTTCTGATGGGGTTTCTTTATCTCGCTTTTGGTGTTTTTCGTTAATTATCCTAAAAAATGAAAGGCTCGCTGCATACTGCGCGAGCCTTCTGTTTTTATAAATCTCCCTGTTCACCGGGAATATCCGGAACCTGAGGGCGCCAGACTCTTGGAAAACCTACTCAGCTGCACTGTTTCATCTTCGATAGGCATTCCTCCTTTCCTGCTATCTCCATTATAACACCAGTTTTATTATATACAAATTTGCAGGCCATTCTGTTGAGAAGACGAATGCTTTACTGTTCAGTGAATATCAGTTAGTTTGTCTTGTAAGAATAAGGTTTTTCCTTTACGGATCTTTACCGGGAGTCCTGGAGTTAAATGATGCAATATTTATTGATTTGGGTTGTTTTTGCCTGCGCGGCTTTTTCTGTTGCAGAGAGTAAAGGACGAAATCGCTATCTTTGGTTTGGTCTTGGATTATTGCTAGGACCGTTTGCCGTTTTAATTCTTGCTCTGATGTCCATTAGACCCGGAGAAGATAAAAAAATCTCTTAGCTATTCACCATTAACACAAACTGACATCAGTCGATATAAATGAAACAACGATTTTTGAAAATTATCACCATGATATCCCTAGGAGCATTGTTGGGAGCTTTGTTGGGTTATCTTGGTCAATGCGCTGGGAGTACCTGAGGCGCAAGTTCCAGCCCTTGGTCAGGGGCTGTTTTTGGTACATTCGTTGGTTTTATCCTCGGATGTCTGCCCGGAGAAAAAAACTCATAATTTTTTCATGTCCTGCCTTTATTAACTTTTCAAAAAAATCTGGTAGTCTTGTAGTACGTATTTGTCTTCCTCAATAACCAGAAGGAGCGCAATCATGACAGAAAATAACCAGCCAAAGAATGATCAAGACGATATCTCAATCTATGAAAAAATTATATCACGCACTGAAGAACTGCTTGGTGGTGGTCGAAAAAATTTGGACGAAGCTCTGAAAAAAGCAGGGGAAGAGCTTTCGTCTGCTGGATCTTTTACGCGGGAAAAGGCGGATAAAATCACAACTTATGTTAAGCGTGATTTACAACATGCAATAGATAGTGCGGGGAAAGGGAAGGATACAGTGAAAGAGGCTGTTGATCCCCAGCGAATTGCTGTTGGTGCGCAGAGTTTTTTTTCCAAAATTTTATCCAATACCGCTGAAACACTGGGGGATTGGGCGAAAAAGTCCGAACAGTCTCTGGAGTTTAAAACAGGCGAGGTCACTAGCCCTGGAACATTGACCTGTAAAGAATGCGGTGAAGAGATTCATATCAGAAAAACCGGCAAAATTCCTCCATGCCCTCGATGTCACCATACTATTTATCGTAAATCGTATTGATGGAAGAGTGATATAAAAAAACTATTTGCAAATCATTACAAATAAAGTTATCATTCAGAAAAATATATATATGGAAAAACAAATTACGAAGAAGAGTGAAAGGGAAAATCTATGAATCTTTCTTTGTTTGCCTCAAGGTGGAGTCCTTATCTTGCAGGAGCTCTGGTTGGTATTCTCGCGGTTCTATCAGTTTTGGTGACCACCATTGTGATTGATAAGCCAAAATACTTGGGAGCTTCAACAACGTTTGTGCGGACTGCGGGCTTTGTAGAAAAGATTGTTGCCTCAGGTCACGTTGCTGATAACGCATATTTTCAATCCACAAAAGTTAAGGTTGACTGGCAAATGCTTTTTGTTGCTGGCGTTTTTATCGGAGCACTGATCTCTGCGCGCATGGGTAAGACCTCAAAACGTGAAGTTGTTCCACCAATTTGGCAAGAACGCTTTGGACCTAGTCCTATGATAAGAGCAGTTGGCGCGTTTTTGGGCGGTATTATTTTGATGTTC
>JAZBPC010000197.1:0-2621 GCA_036351455.1 Desulfuromusa sp. | reverse complement strand
GTTTCGACTTCCTGCTTCAACCCTTCCAGATGTCGCATGCTGCTGTCATTACGCAGGAGGATGGATTCAGGGCTAAGTAAGGTTTTCAGGGCGTCGACTATTTCCGATTTCAGCACTTCCATGCCGGCAGTGTTCAACTGAACGCTGAGATGTGGACCGAAGCGGTCAACGACCAGACCAGGCAGCAGATCACTTTCCCCGTAGACCAGACGATAAAATGGTTCCTTGAACAGGCGGCTGCGTAAACGCAAGGCTTGTTCTAAGCGATGCAACAGAAGGGTATAGTCGAGGGCTCGTGGTTCACGGCTGAACATGCGGGCACAGATCAGAGAGTGGGAATTGACATAGGCTGTACCAAGAAATTTTCCACTGTGCGATTCGACGCGGACTTGTTCTCCTGGCTGAAACTGTTTCAGAGGTGTTGTCATAGTGTTGACTTCGTTGCTGTATATCCACAAGTGGCCGCCTTGCAGTCGTTTTTCTTCATGGCGATTAAGGCGTAAGTTTTTTAGTTCCATTATTTTCAGCTGTTTTATTTTGTCAGACAAGAGGGACAGTCTTTTTGTAAATATTTATAAATATTTTGTATTCTCAATGGACCAATATCATATTACTTCTTATGGATGTCAATTCCCTGTTTTTTTCTAAAAGAAAATTGGCTTGAATGTCGAGTAATCGATTATTTCGGACAGATAGCAATGTGGGCACGAAAAAAAACTTGACTCTTTTAAGCAGATTTTGCAATTAAATGCTATTGTGAGTGGTCAAAATGTAGCAATCTCATTACGTAACGCGTGTTAATCGTTCAAACATCTTTAGGAGACCTCAATGGCGACAACAACAGAAAACTTGAAAGAGGCATTTGCCGGTGAGAGCCAGGCTAACCAGAAATACAAGGCCTTTGCCAAGAAGGCGGAAAAAGAAGGTTTTACTAATATCGCAAAACTCTTTCGTACCACCGCCGAGGCCGAGCGTATCCATGCAGAAGGACATTTGAAGGCACTGGAAATGATCGCTTCAACTGCGGAAAATCTCCAGGCGGCAATCGATGGTGAGACCCATGAGTTCACCGAGATGTACCCACCAATGGTTGAGCTGGCTCAGGCGGATGGTCATCGGGCGAAAACTATGTTTAAGTTCGCAGTCGATGCTGAGGAAGTTCATGCACAAATTTACACCAAAGCCCTTGAGGCTGTGAAAGCCGGGGTAGATCTGGATGTTACTGAATTCCATCTCTGTATGGTTTGCGGCTACATCGAACTCGGTAGCGCACCTGAAAAGTGCCCTGTTTGCGGAGCCAAAAAGAAAATTTTTGCTCAGGTTGCCTGATACTTTTATCTCACCGAAATAAACTGCAGAATTCTTGTTCTGCAGTTTGTTCGCCCATCTCAAAAGCACATCACTCAAGATGCTTTTCCCGTAACAGTTTCTTGTTGATCTTTCCTACACTTGTTTTGTCTATTGACTCGACATAGCAGACGTGTACCAGCAAGGCCAATTTGTTCATCATGCCCTTTTCAATAAAAGACCTGACGTGATTTACTATCTCATTGTTTTCTGGTTGTTCGGCGTCTTTTTTAAGGACGATGAGGGCCATTGGCCGTTCTCCCCATTTTTCATCGCTCTTTCCAATCACTGCCACCTCAGAAACTGCGGAGTGAAGGTTAATGATATCCTCAAGTTCTAATGAAGAGAGCCATTCTCCACCAATTTTAATAACGTCCTTCATTCGGTCGGTGATAGTGACATAATTGTCTTTATTAATATTTGCGACATCCCCCGTATGGAGATAGCCTTCCCGCCAGAGGTTTTCAGAGTTGCGGCTGTCTTTCCAATAGCCCTGGGTTAGCCACGGTGCGCGCACCACGATTTCACCCACACTCGTTCCGTCCTTAGGCACATCTTGCATTTGCTCATCCACCACTCGGAGCTGGACCAGCGGCAGTGGGCGGCCTGTTTTGCAACGAATATCGATTTCTTCATCCTCTTCGAGTTCCTGGTTGCCGATATGGGCTATTGTCAGTACTGGGCAGGTCTCGGACATGCCGTAGCCGGCAAAAATGTCAATCCCTTTGGCTCTTGCTGCCTGGCACATTTTCTTTGGCAGAGAGGCGCCACCAATAAGCACCTTCCAGTTTGACAGGTCGATGCTGTCAAACTCGGGACTTGCCATCAGCATATGCAGGATTGTCGGGACACAATGGGACAAGGTAACCCCTTCACGTTCAATGAGCTGCAGCAGGCTGTTGGGTGCATACTTACCAGGGTAGACCTGTTTGACTCCCACCGCGGTGGCTATGTAGGGAAAGCCCCAGGCGTGGACATGGAACATTGGGGTGATAGGCATGTATACATCTTTTTGATGAAAGCGTCCCTGAGTCGCTGAGGTGGCAAGGGCCGCAATAGTTCCAAGGGTGTGAAGAACCAGCTGGCGGTGGCTGAAATAGACACCTTTAGGCATACCGGTGGTGCCGGTGGTATAAAATGTCGTTGCCCTGGTGTTCTCATCGAAATCGTCAAACGTAAAGCTGTCAGAAGCACCAGTCAGCATTTCCTCATATTCCCCGGCAATGGGAATGGTGGTTTCCGGAAGCGACTCTTCGTCATTGAGGACGACAAAG
>JAZBPC010000196.1:0-3539 GCA_036351455.1 Desulfuromusa sp. | reverse complement strand
ATGGCTTCAGTGTTAAAATCGCCGAGCAGGAGGGTATTTTTGGGCTAAACCTTGTGGGGGCAGCACAACAACGCGGGCAGGGTCATGCCACATTTGACCTGTATTATTTCCCTTCACCAGAGGAAGAGTTGCTGGAATCATTTTCTGTCGCGGCCGGTATCACAGCCCTGCAACCAGACTACCTTCATCGCGTTCGCGAATTCACAACCCATGAAACTTTAAAAACTCTCTTCCATATCGGCCAGCTCAACCTTATATTCAACTCAGGAAAACAAGCTGTAGAGCTTTCGCTTACGGCGGCAGATCAACTCATCCTGGTCAGCGCTGAGGGTGTGATCGTAACCAAAGAAAACCGACAGGAGCAGGTGGTGGCTCCCGGCGCGGTTGATCAAGATCTCGCCTGCTTTTCTCTTGCCCTCAACTTCTTCAGAGTCATCGCCGCTTCGTTCAGTTTCTGCCTCGAAGAAGCGCCGAGCCACCTGAAGCGTAGTTATGGAGCTGGCCACCAGTATGTATACTACCATGACCAGCTGACGCAACAGGAACAAGCCCCAGAAACCAGAGTGATCAATCTCGCATTAACCTGGGGGGCAAAGAGTTCGTTACCACAAACTGACAGGAATGCCTTCCAAACCGATATTCTATGGCACTCACCAACTTCCATACCACATGAATACGCAGATGAAGCCTGGTGGCAAGCGCAGACCCCTGGAGCCCGCTTCAGTGTCGATAAAAATTCAATGGGCATCGATGAGCGCCCCAAATTAATCATCCTAACCGGCTTTCTGGGTTCAGGGAAAACCAGCTTCCTGAATCATTTCATCGAAAATCAGGCAGAGCGCAACGCCTTTGTCGCCATCGTTCAAAATGAAATTGGGGCTAAAAGTTTTGATACCCACCTGATCGGTCAGCATTACGCTGTGACTGAAATGGATGAGGGGTGCATCTGCTGCACACTGTCTGGGAGCTTGAAACTGGCACTGTCAGAGATTATTGCAGGTTTTCAGCCTGACTTTGTCGTTGTAGAAACAACCGGGTTGGCAAATCCGGCCAATTTTTTAAGTGAAGTGTCCGAATTGGAGGATCACCTCGAATTCTGCTCAATCACAACCGTCATTGATGCTACGCAGGGATTTACAGTTTTACAAAAGTACGGTGTTGCTAGAGAGCAGGTTATCCTGGCAGACGTGATCTTGTTGAACAAAACTGATGACATCCCCGCTGCTGAGCTGAAACCTCTGATTGAAGATATTCAAACACTAAACCCGTTTGTGGCAATTCATCAGGGTAACCATGGAAACTTTTCAGCTCCGCAACTATATGGTGTCAACCTGACCGGAAATACCCAACTGGCTGACAGCCTCAAACGGATCAACACGACGAAGCACCACACCCATGGCAGTCATAATATCTCCAGTATTTTAGTCAAATTGCAGTTTCCTCTGAATAAAGATGAGTTCCTTGAAAAAGCAACAAATTTGTCTGAAAAAGTCCTCAGGATCAAGGGTGTCATTCAATTCACAGACAACGATGTTCGCTACTATTATCAATATGTGCCTGGATCTCATAGCTTGACCCCGACAGCCGAAGAATTACCTGGGGAAAGTTTTCTGGTCATCATAGGTGAGGACATTGAAAAAAGCGCGCAGCCACTGCTGGAAATGACAACAGCATGATCGATACGGCAAACCAACAGCCTGTAGGCAAACCGGCGGCAAGTAAATTAACGACAACCAATATTGGTTTCGTAGGGTCGAAAAACACCCATTTGTGGAGGAACAGCATGAAAAATATTTTAATAAGTTTAGTCATATTTCTATTTTTAGCCGGGTGTAGTAACTCCGTTGCACCAGAAATGAAAGAGTTTATGGGAGCCCTGAGCTTAAAAGAAAAGATTGCAATGGTTGTGAACAAGTATTCCTCATCACCAGGAATCGTACCTGAAGCTTTGCAAGCCTGTAATCTAGGGGCATCTAAAATTACCAACACGGAGAAAAAGAATGGAACGGTTCTCTATACAGCCGAAGTACTGGTTGAAAGCTGTGAAAAATCTGAAACAGCCGCAGGGACCGTCAGAACCTTTGATATTGGCTGGAAAGACGGAAAGATTGTTTCTTTTGATTGGAAAGGACCTAAAAGCGGCAAGGTTGAGTACTAAAACATAAGCACTCATAAATGAAGGCTCCCGCCTTATAATTCATGATCATAACAACACAGAAAACCCCGTGTGAATCACTAAGCGGGGTTTTCCAATAATACATGTTTGACAAAAATTGAATTATTCTTAATTCAATCAGATTCATATTGAAGATTGGTCTCGGATTATTTAATGTGTTCCATTGCTTCAGCTCCTCGCTGCCCGAAGATGAGAATCTCTAGCCATACTGAATTCTGCTTTTCACCTTTATCATTTGACTAAAAATATGGAAATAGCCTCTCTCACCACGTACCTGATCGCCATCACCCTGCTGACTATCACGCCGGGAGTCGATACCATGCTGGTCATCCGCAACACAGCCCGCGGCGGCTGGTGCGATGGTGCTGCTAGCAGTCTTGGCATCTGCTCCGGGCTCTTTATCCATGCAGTGATCTCTGCGGTTGGAATATCAATGATCATACTACAGGCTGCCTGGGCATTCAGCGCTCTGAAACTAGCAGGAGCCTGTTACCTGATCTGGCTGGGGTTCAGTAATTGGCGCAAGGTTCTCCGGCATGATTCATTCCAGCTTGTTAACGGTGTGCCCGTGATGGGATCTTTTCGCATCATCCGGTCTTTGCGGGAGGGCTTTCTCTCCAATGTACTCAACCCCAAGACTGCTATTTTCTATATGGCTTTTTTGCCGCAGTTCATCAATCCGGACCGATCACCACTCATGCAGTCGCTGTTTCTTGCCGGACTGCATTTTATCATCTCCATGATCTGGCAGTGCTTGCTGGCTCTGATGGTCAAACAGTTCAAAACCTGGTTGCAGCGGCCAAGAGTCAGCCAGCTATTTGATAGTGTCACTGGCACCGTGATGATCGGTCTCGGCCTGAAGGTGACCACGGAGCTCTGAACTTTTTAAAATGGTCGCCGCAGTTGGATGTTTGGATAATATCCACCTGCGGGCGTATTTTTGACTGTGCTTCTTCCGTGACGAACCATTCGGCAGCTCAGAGTTGTCGCAGTGCATCCCTTGCTCTTGCGGCGGGAGAAAGGCTTAGGGCAGCCCGTTGGTGGCCATTATTCATTGGTCCGGCTTTTACTTGTCAGTAATTATAAAGCCCATATTACCAATCATGACTTTCTCGTTCTTGTCGCCCAACCACAGTCGAACAGAACGCTCCCCAACCAATTCAAATCTCATGCTTCCGTCCTCAATGGTCGCGACCTTGTTTCCTGCTTCGGTATAAACCTCTACAACTCTGTGCGTACCGACAGCGTCAGCCTTCAGATCATAAGCCTTCTGTTGTGCGCTCTCACAACCAACTAAAAACATGGGCAGAGCAATCAAGCAAAACACCAATAATTTCTTCATCGATTTCTCCTTTATATTGAT
>JAZBPC010000195.1:0-4243 GCA_036351455.1 Desulfuromusa sp. | reverse complement strand
GTTTCTTGTCAGCTTCTGGATGGGGATCAAGGTGGGCGCAGACTACTCTAAAACAGCGACGGTTGCCTTTACTGCGTCTGGCAACAACTTCGAGTTGGCTATTGCTGTTGCAGTAGCCGTATTTGGCCTCGACTCAGCGGTTGCATTCACGGCTGTTATCGGCCCACTGGTTGAAGTGCCAGCGCTGATTGGATTAGTCAATGTGTCCTTCTGGCTGCAGAAAAAGTATTTTGGCAATAAAAAATTGGTATAGCTTTGATTTCAAAGAGTTGTCTTCTCATCAACCTGCTTCAGCAAAGGATAAATTGCACAGTGCCACCATTTCAAATATCAGGATTTGCCTTTTGAAAACGAATTTGCAACATTTCTCCACATTGGGAATACTCGATCTTCAAGATTCAGAGATGGATCTTAATCGCAGGTAAAGTTAACTTTTTTGCTATTGATCATTAACTGATTGACATAGGTCATTCGCTTGGCTATATTGCCAAATAGGCAAGGGAGGTTTCATGTATCAACAACGTAAAAAGCATTTTGAAGTTCGAGCAAAGGTCCTCAAGGCATTGGCCCACCCCAGCCGTTTATTTATGGTTGAAGAACTAGAAAAGGGCGAGCGTTGTGTCTGTGAACTGACTGAAATGATTGGAGCGGATATATCTACTGTTTCTAAGCATCTGTCGGTTCTTAAACAGGCTGGCCTGATTATCGATGATAAACGTGGAAATCAGGTTTTTTATCAATTGCGAGTGCCGTGTATATTGAATTTTTTTGGATGTGTTGAATCTGTTTTGGAATTACAGGCGGAAGATCATGCCTCCATGCTTACGATTGCCAAAAAATAATAATTTAAGCCCATTTTTTTAAGTAATCGCTTGGCAATTACGCCAAAAAGGAAACAGTCGTATGAATTGGAAGATTGAGTGGAAACCTCTGGTCTGGATCATTGTGATTTTCAGTGGTTGTTTTTTTCTGCCGGTTGAGATGCCACGGGTGCAGGGTGCGATTATGGAATCGCTCTATCTGGTGAAGTGGTATGCCCGGGAACACGTTCTACTGTGTCTGGTGCCAGCTTTCTTCATCGCCGGAGCAGTCGCTGTTTTTGTCAGTCAGGCTGCGGTCATGAAATATCTCGGACCGAACGCGAAAAAAATACTCGCTTATAGTGTTGCTTCGGTCTCTGGGACAATTCTGGCTGTTTGCTCCTGCACCATTCTGCCACTCTTTGCTGGAATATATCGGATGGGAGCAGGACTCGGTCCAGCATGCGCTTTCCTCTATTCTGGCCCGGCAATCAACATCCTGGCAATCGTCCTCACCGCACGTATTCTTGGCCCGGAAATGGGTATTGCCCGTGCTGTCGGCGCTATAGTTTTTGCCATTATCATCGGTCTGCTGATGCACTTTTTTTTCCGCAAAGAAGAAGCTGAAAAAGCGGCGGCGGCACCGATTATGGGAGAGGATGAAGATAGCCGGCCACTCTGGCAGACCGCTCTCTATTTTGCCACGATGGTTGGAATACTGGTGTTTGCAAACTGGGGAAAAACGGACGACCCAACCGGACTCTGGCATGCGATCTATGTATCCAAGTGGTGGATCACCAGTGTCTTCTCAATTGCCCTCGGACTGCTGCTGGCAACCTGCTTCAACCTTGGCTTTACTAGAATTATCCTAGCTTCAATCCCGGCCGTTCTGATGGCGATCATCACTCCACAACATCCGGAACTCGCGTTTACCTTCGGTGTCATCGGGCTATCCGTTCTCAGCAATTTAAAAACGACCCGTGACGGGGAAATGGGCCAATGGTTCGAAGAAAGCTGGGATTTTGCCAAGAAAATTTTACCGCTGCTTTTGATCGGTGTTTTGATCGCTGGAGTGTTGCTCGGTCGCCCCGGTCACGAGGGACTGATCCCGTCAGCCTGGGTTTCTTCACTGGTCGGAGGAAATTCGATTGGAGCCAACCTGTTCGCATCAGTCTTTGGCGCTTTTATGTATTTTGCCACGCTCACTGAAGTGCCGATTCTACAAGGATTGATAGGTGCTGGGATGGGAAAAGGACCCGCACTGGCTCTGTTACTTGCCGGTCCGGCACTCAGCCTGCCGAACATGCTGGTTATCCGCAGCGTCATGGGCACAAAAAAAACATCTGTATTTGTATTACTGGTGATGGCTATGGCCACCATCAGTGGATTGATTTACGGTGCAATTTTTTAACTGGATAAACTAGACAAGGAGACAGTCATGAAAAAAATCCAGATTCTCGGCACAGGCTGTGCCAAATGCCAAAAACTGGCTGAAAACACCAAGCAGGCTGCTGACAACCTCGGTATTGAATATGAGATGGAAAAGGTCACCGACTTGAACCAGATCATGGCGTTTGGGGTGATGACCACTCCAGGGCTGGCAGTCGACGGTAAAGTTTTGCTGACCGGAAAAGTCCCGAACGCTGCGGACATCGAAAAACTGATTGGATGAGTCAATATGAAGACTTTCTTGTTAATACTGCTAGCAGCCTTTCTCTTCGTCGGTAACAGCGGAGCGGGCAACCTGCCAAAATTGATCGACGTCGGCGCCGACAAGTGTATCCCCTGTATCAAAATGGCGCCAATCCTGGAACAGTTGAAAGATGATTTTTCCGGGCAGATGGATGTCCAGTTTATCGATGCCTGGAAACATCGCGACGAAGCAGCAAATTATGGCATACGGTTGATCCCGACACAGATCTTTTTCTCTGCCGATGGCAAGGAACTCTACCGCCATACCGGATTTTATGCCCGGGAAGATATTCTTAAAAAGTGGCAGGACCTTGGTTACAGCTTTAAGGGTAAGAACTGATGGTTGAGCAGCTGATGACCAGCTTGAGCCAGGCTGTCTATGCGACCCCGCTGGTCGCCCTGACCGCAGCAGCCGGTTGGGGAGTGTTAAGCATTCTGCTCTCTCCCTGCCATCTGGCAAGTATTCCGCTGATCGTCGGCTTTATCGACGGCCAAGGTCGGATGACTGTTCGTCGGGCGTTCGTTATCTCCAACCTGTTTGCCATTGGAATCTTGCTGTCGATCGCTCTGATTGGGATATTGACGGCTCTGGCCGGGCGGATGATGGGTGATCTCGGCGCTTACGGCAATTGGTTGGTCGCTGCAATTTTCTTCCTGTTTGGTCTGCATCTTTGGGGTGTTATTCCAATGCCATGGTCGGCTCCAGGACAGATCAATATGGGCCGTAAAGGAATGTTGGCAGCATTTTTTCTCGGCCTGATTTTCGGGATAGCACTCGGTCCCTGCACTTTTGCATTTATGGGTCCGGTGCTCGGTGTGGCTTTTGCCGAGGCGAACAGCAGCATGATCTTCGCTGCATCGTTACTTCTGGCCTATGGGCTGGGACACTGTGCGGTGATTGTCTTCGCCGGAACCTTCACCGAAAAAGTTCAACGATATCTCAACTGGAGCGAGGGCTCTTCCGGGCCCCTATGGCTGAAAAGAGTCTGCGGTCTGCTGGTTATGGCCGGAGGAGTCTGGCTCCTCTACAGCGCAGCATATTAACTTTATCTGGAGGCAACATCGTGCCGCAGAAACAACGGAAATCTTATTTCAAAATAGCACTCTTTCTTATCCTACCCTTGTTCTTTGTAACCTTGTCCGCTCATCAGAGTCAGGCCGAAAGTCAGGTTCTGGTGCGTTACTTTCACGGGGATGTTCGCTGTCAGACCTGTCTGCAGTTTGAAGATTGGTCCAAGACAGCTGCACAAGGCTTTCCTGTTGAACTGTCCTCCGGTCAACTGCAATGGCAACTGATAAACTTTGATCTGCCGGAGAACAAACACTACATCAAGGACTACGGTCTGGCTGAAAAATCACTGGTTCTGGTCAAGCAGGAAAATGGGAAAACAATTCGCTGGAAAAACGTTGAGGAATTTTGGGATTTTGAAGAAAACCAGAAACAGGAATTTGTCAGTCTGGTTCACAACCTGATTGCGGACTACTTAAAAAATTAACGGTAAAGAAAGAGAGATATAATGCAAAATTTTGAAAAAGTTTTTAAGACTCCCTTCAAAAATCATTTTTTACCTTTGAAACAAGCGATTGAAGCATTTCCAGCTACTTTCTGTTTCGAAAGCTCTAACCTGTAAAAAGAACATTCTGTCGGATAAAGATTTCTATTGTGGCACATTAAGGGTAAGCGGTTGATCCTCTGTAAAATTTATTGACAACTTTAATGTGGTTGGGTTGACTTTGCACTAATCTTGTGT
>JAZBPC010000194.1:0-2287 GCA_036351455.1 Desulfuromusa sp. | reverse complement strand
TGGAGAGCTTCCAGGTTGCTCTGGAAGCCGCTGAGAAGAGCGGTCTCCTCGCCAGGTGCGAGACGCTGCGGCGGTATGTGAGTCAGACGGAGTGATCTTCAAAACAATTAGGTGTCCAATCTTGATTAGTGATTAATTATTGGCAAACTGACTGAGAAACGGTTAATAAAATTTTCCCACCAATCCACGATGAACCCTTTTTTTAGTAATACAGATTATGAAAAGGGGCGCCCCGACACGTTGGTTAGAGAATGGTTCGAAACTCCCTGAACCACCTAGCAATACCTTCGTGGTAGTGATGGCTTTCGTAGCCCGGACCGTTGTAATATTTGGCAATCTCTCGAAAATCCTGTTCAGATGGATTTTTCTTGGAAACGACATGGCGCTTGGACACCAGAAACCGGGCAATAAAGAGTACCTGTTCATTCAGGGGGCTGACGAACATCGCGTGCGCAGAAGGTGCCCCGACACGCTGAAAGTTGTCTCCCAGGATCTGTCCGAGTCCGAAGCTCATGGACCGGTAACGCAGTTCGACAAAATCGGCCGCTGGCTCCTGGCGGTTGAACCGGGTCAATAGGTGCTGTTCAAACCGGGGTCTCACCACACCGCCGGTCTCCTGCTTTATGATCGTCAAAATCCACTCCGGTTGAACATTGACGCCTTGCTCTTCTTTGATTTGCATTAGGGCCTGGACGGTCGGCGGACCATAGCGCTGGTGGATTTGCTTGCAGGTGAACAGGGTGCGCTGGTGAACGGCATTCAGATGGAAGATCGCCTCTTCGAAGCTGCCGCACATCATATCGCCGGTATCAATCGCCTGGAGGGCGTTTTTCAGCATTGTCTCCAGGGTTTGAACGGTGAGTCTCACGTCGGGGATGACTGTTATATTTTTGCGCGCGTTCTGCCAGTTGCAATCGTAACAAAGCGTTTCCCGGCTAATCCGGGTAGCCGGGCTGTGTTCGAACCGGAACTGGGCGACGGCCCGGTTGGTACCGCGCCCGAAATCGCCGTCAATTGCAAAAGCGCCGCTTGACGAGGTTGAGTAGCCCAGAAAAATCAGCAGGCGCTGGATCGCTTTGATGGAAGACTCACCAGCCGACCTGCGGGTCAGCATGACGTCCCCCTGCTGGAACCGTTGCAGATCAATTCTCCAGGCTTCGTCGCGATCCTCAGGCGCCCAGAGAATCTCCTGAATCCTTGCATTGTTGATGGCTGAAATCATAACTTCCTCCCGTTATTTGGGGTCAAAACAAGGGTCGCCCATTAAAGGGCGGGTTCAGATACGTCGAAAAATTATGTGACGGGCTTAATAAGTCTAAAACGATTTTATCCGGCACCAATTTAGGCATAGTTTACAACTTCTGTGTCCTTTCGGCAAGCGTGCATGAAAAATAATCCGTGATGATGTACCATTGGTTACCATCTCACAAAAAAGGAGGATAAAAAAAATAGGTGTCAAATCTTGATTAGTGGTTTATAATTGATTAATTGACTGATAACACACAAAAAAGATTATGGCACCACCGTGCATAAGCTCTGGCGCGGCAAGTTGTCCATGGCAAATAAACACCACCATTTTTACATTGACCCGCTTATGCTTTTATATATTCGGCTGTATACTTTTATGCACATTTTTGAAATGCCTTAATTACTCCGCCGGAGCTTCGATCAAACAACATTCTTCAAATGTGACAAAGCAGAGTTAGGGTTTAAGGGTAATTTTCATCTGAAATACTCATCTTCCGGCAACGGCAGATCGAATTTCTTTTCTGGAACGCTATTTGCGTATCATAAAGGATTTCCTTCTAAAAATCACCAACATATCCGATCAAATCTGACCTGGGCTTTAAAGCCAAGTCTTCAATGGTAAACCTCAATGTTGCATAAACAAAATGGAGAAACA
Source organism: Desulfuromusa sp. (assembly GCA_036351455.1). Taxonomy (GTDB): domain Bacteria; phylum Desulfobacterota; class Desulfuromonadia; order Desulfuromonadales; family Geopsychrobacteraceae; genus Desulfuromusa. The sequence goes on along the minus strand of JAZBPC010000194.1, from coordinate 384 downwards.
AAGATGAAAATTTTTTTGCTACCTTCTTTAATGTTGCTTTTTTATCTCTTTAATTTCGCTAATGGTATTGCCGCCGATAATATCAAAGTCGTTGTGCGGGACCGGCAAGCGACTTTGAGCTATCAGGTCGTCGATGAGGGCAAGCTTCTGGTTTCCGTCCTGGATGGCAACGAGGAGCCAATTCGGGGATTGACAGGCAAAGATTTCAGGGTGGGAAGTGGTATTCAAAAAGCTGAGATACTTTCCGCCGCTCCGCTTGAGACAACCGAAGAGGTGCCTTTGAATATTGTCTTTGTTGTGGACAACTCCTTTTCCATGAAGGAACGCCGTGCGGTCAAGCCTCTGCTCAAAGCCATGGACGAATTTCTTAAGACCGTACGTCCC